>JAISRJ010000184.1 GCA_031273705.1 Clostridiales bacterium | reverse complement strand
CAATTCATTGGTATCTTTCATGGGAATACTATAAAACAACAGCAACTCTAAAATCTGGTGATCCTCAAAAGCATTTAGCCCTTCATTCATAAAGCGACGCCTCACCCGTTCGCGGTGCCCTTTATGTGCGTCACTCATTAACTATAACTATATTTACGCATAAAAGTTTATTTGGTATGCAACTGT
Source organism: Clostridiales bacterium (assembly GCA_031273705.1). Classification (GTDB taxonomy): domain Bacteria; phylum Bacillota; class Clostridia; order Lachnospirales; family WQUN01; genus JAISGK01. Next base: position 16,333 of record JAISRJ010000184.1, on the reverse strand, counting down.
CTGTCATGTTCTTATATCTCCCCGGTTACAGCAGTTTGTCTAAAATCCTGGTTACTATCTCCAGTACTTTTATTCTGGCGTATTTCTTGTCATTAGATTCCACAATCGTCCAAGGGGCGTAACTGGTGTGGGTCTTTTTCAGCATTTCGCCGACCGCCGCTTCATATTGATCCCATTTCTCGCGATTGCGCCAATCTTCGTCTGTAATTTTATAATTCTTCAGCGGATCTTTTTGTCGCGCCTCAAATCTGGCCAGTTGTTCCTCTTGGTCTATCTGCAACCAAAATTTGAATATTATAACCCCGTGATTCGCCAAATGCAGTTCCATGTCATTTATCTCTTTATAAGCCCTTGCGCAATCATCGGGTGGGGTTATACGTTCTATTCGCTCTACCATGACACGACCATACCACGAACGATCAAATATTGTCATGTGCCCATCCTTGGGCATTCTGTTAAAAAACCGCCATAAATAATGATGTGATAATTCCTCTGCTGTCGGGGCGGCAATCGGGACAACTTCATACGCGCGAGGGTCAATCCGCTCGGTCAATCGTTTAATATTCCCACCTTTTCCGGCGGCGTCCCATCCCTCGTACACAATCACAACGGATTTGCGTTTGGTGTACATTTTATATCCTTGCTCGGAAATTTTCTGCTGTAAAAAATCCAGCCGGACTTTATACTCTTTATCATTTATCTCTTTAAATAAATCTATGTTCAACGGATTATTTTTGACGACTATCGGATCAGGAGTATAAATTACAGGTCGCTCCGCCTTCTGTTTTCTATGCTCTATCTCCGCCTCTATCCTATCAATTATGATTCTGATAGTTTTCACAATGGCGAATTTTGTGTCGTCCGCATCCACTATCGACCATTCACTGCCTTTAAAGTTTGTTTTCTGAACCATTTCGTTAAATTGGATAGAAAAATTCCTATAATCTTTATTTTGCTGCCAATCGTGCTGATTTACCCGCCAGGCTGTTTCCGGTTTTCTTTCCAACTCTTTAAATCGTAAATTCTGTTCCTCCTTGCTTATCTCAAGAAAAAATTTTAAAATAACAAAGCCATCGTCCTTCAATTGCTGTTCAAAGGCGCTTATGTCATAATAAAACCCCGCCTTTTCTTTTGTGGAAAGTTCGCAATGTTCAGGCAAAATCAACCGGCACCAGCTTTTGTCAAAAATAGATATGCGCCCTTTGGCTGGGGTTTTAGTCCAGAATGACCACAAAAACGGACGCAACCGTCTTTCTTCGGTCATCTTCCCCATTGTAAATACATTAAAAAATCTTGGATCCAGCGAGTGCAATACCCTGCTGATAAGAGTACCCTTGCCTGCCGCGCTCCAGCCATCAAAAGCCAGAATAACGGGTATTTGATATTCTTTTATCGATTCTTGAAGAGATTCCAGCCGCTTTTCCAAAACTTTCATTACCTGCTTATATGTCTTATTATCTATGCTCTTCATATTATTTAATACCGAATTTAAATCTATGTTTTCTGACATTAAAGCCCCCTGCGCGCGTGTCTTACTAAATAATTATCTTACTAAACAATTCTAAAACTATTTCATATAGAATACAAGAAGGGATGGAAAATTTCTTTTCCATCCCTTCTTCCGGGGGTATCTAAAAAACAGTTTTAAGGCACCCCCTTTATATATAAAGCGCCCGATTGGCGCAGGCGCGTCAGTTGTACAAACCGGAAGTCTGAACAACTCATTACACTATATTCACAACTTGTTTAAAGTGCCACACCTATGATACAATATGAATGGCAAATGATTCCGTTTAAAGATATAATACAAAATAAGAAAAGTCGGTGGTTAAGTGGGTTCATTTTTTACTAATCAGGAAAGCTCAAGTCAGAGAAAACCGGGTTCCTTTTATACCCTGGCTGAGGAAATAGCAAACGCCATAACGCATGGGATAGGAGCGCTACTGGCGATTGCCGGCGGAATAGTTCTTATAATCGGCGCGGCGTATACCCGCGACGCTTGGAGGATAGTCAGCGGTTCTGTATATGTAGGCACACTGTTTCTGCTGTTTCTAATGTCTACATTATATCACGCGTTGGTTCCGGAAAAAGCGAAACATGTTTTCAGGATTTTTGATCACACAATGATCTATTTATTAATTGCCGGTAGCTACACACCTATCACCTTAGTGGCTTTAAACGGCGCTGTCGGGTGGACTATCTTTGGAATTGTCTGGGCTATCGCCATAGTTGGAGTAGTTCTTACCAGTGTAAACCTTGAAAAGTTTAAAAAATTCGGTATGATTTGTTATATAGCAATGGGTTGGTGTGTGGTCTTTGCTATAATCCCAATGATTAGGGCGTTAGAAACCGCAGGATTAATTCTATTCTTTGGCGGCGGAGTATTCTACACCGGCGGGCTGTGGTTCTACTCACGCAAAAATTTAAAATACGCGCACGCTATTTGGCACTTGTTCGTCCTTGCAGGGGCTATTTTACATTATTTTGCAATTCTTAAATATATTCTCTAAAGACACGCACAAAATTATGATTTGATAAAAAGGGGCTGTTGCGATGCTGACAAATCAGTTTCGCAACAGCCCCTTCTTTTTTTACCAGGACTTTCGCGACGGCGACAGCCCCTTTCTTTTATGACGAAACTATTTGCACCAATATAGAATTATCACTTACGCTGGCATTTATCTCGACTGGATATGACAGGGTATTAGTAAATTGAAAGTCGATAGAGCCGTACGAAGTCGCGGCGTCTTTACCTTTTGGAACATATGATACCGGTAAGGAGTGATTGTGCCTCTCGACAACTTTCAGACCGGCTTCGTCCACAGCATTGTACAGCGTACTGGAAACCTGGCAAACGCCGCCGCCGTATCCGTAAGATTTAGTGCCGCGCACAAAAATTTGCGCGCGTTGGTAGCCGTTTTCTTTATTTGTAGGGCCAACAGTGTCATTATATGAGAAAGTTTCACCAGGCATGACTATGGTATTATCAATAGCTTGAGCCGCCAATTTTATATTTAAATTGCGTGATTTCGGTCCCGAAGAAAACTCCGTGCTGTATTCACCCAAGATCTTCGTCGCCGGCGGACGATTGACCGACGGAGCGTTGGCCGACGGCGTATCGGGCCGCGCGGCGTCCGCGCTCGACGGCGCATTCAAACCGGGAGCGTTACTGCCGGGCGTTATCTCGGTATGAGGAGCTATCTTTGGCGTTATATCAGGATCATCCGGTGTGGAACGTATATATGGCGCGTTATTTGAAACCTTTGTCGGATCGATTATTGTGGGATGTATATCCGCCGCGATAACATATTCTATGCCGTGTACTATAATATTTGCCGCTACGAAGCCGACCGCGATAGCCGCGACTATTGCAAGCGCCATTCGGGCTTTTCTGCCTCTGTCTATCATAAAATAAGCCCTCCTAATTTAAGGCGTATATATTAATGAGAATGTGCTTATTTAGTATTCGTTGAAAGCCAGAATTTATAGCAAGAAAGCTTTAGCATTTTACAAATTTCAGTTACAGTATGCTCGAAGATTTTAGATCCGTTAATAATATTTTAATAATTCGACAATAAAAAAATGGTTAGCCAAATATTTCTAATTATTAAAATCCCGAAATAACTGGCTTTTTTTGTTCCTATCAGGGAGAAAAAAAATTTTTTGGAAAAATTTTATTTTTTTTTGCAAAGTAGTTGACATATAAATGAAATGAATGTATAATCCATTTATTAATTTAACGTAATATTTGCGTAAATATTTTTTCCTTGGAGGTACTTATGAAAAGCAATGATTATACATTGGGTTCTAATCTTAACTATGACGCCCTTATCCGCAAGATAAAAGAAAGTGATAAATCCAAAGCCGCCAAAACCATAACCTTAAAATCTGTCGGCAGAACCTTGGTTATAGGCACGGTCTTTACATCCTGCGCGGCTGTTAATGTTTTCGCCCAGACCGCTGTGGTCAATACCGATCAAGTAAATATATATACCTCGGCTTCTTCGGACGCCGCTGTTATAAAAAGTGCCAATGCCGGTGATTCAGTCACAATCACTTCACTGGACGGAGACTTTTTTGAGATTACATATGGCGACTTTGAAAAGCTGTACATAAAAACTCAATATTTGGATATTCAAGATATGGAAGTTACCGCTCCTTTAGAGGAGATTACTACAATTGATGAATCTGATATTGAAGAAATATCCGCCCCTAAAGAGCGTTACGCCGTTGTAAAATCCAGTGACGGTTTAAACTTGCGCCGAGATCCCAGTGAGGATTCCGAGATTTTTTTAGCTTTGCCAGACGGTGCGGCAGTTGATGTTATCGATTCATGGGACATCTGGACAAAGGTTCAGTACGAAGGTACGGTTGGCTTCATGAGAACGGCTTATGTAGAGTTGCGCCAGGGCAAAGCCCCTCAACAAGAGTCCGGCGGCTCTTCCGGTTCGGGTATTGCCGATGAAGTCATTTCATACAGCAAGCAATTTTTGGGCACCCCATATAAATGGGCGGGTACCAGTCTATCCAAAGGCGTCGATTGCTCAGGTTTTGTCTATTCGATATACAAACATTTTGGGGTAAATTTAAATCGCTCGTCCTCCAGTATGGTCAGCAACGGTTCGCGCGTTAAAAAGGACAATTTAAAAAAAGGCGATCTATTGTTCTTTGATACCAACGGCAAAAATAACGGCTCTATATCGCATGTCGGTATTTACATAGGAAATGGGCAGTTTATACATTCATCAAGCTCTCGGCGTACATGGGGCGTTACTATCTCCAGTCTCTCAGAGGATTATTATGTACGTACATATGTAACAGCTTCCAGAGTTATCTAACCTAAAAACTTCCCCTACTAATGAGGGGAAGTTTTTAAGTTTCCAAACGTTTGCCTTTTGAAAGCACCTTTACTTCTTGTAAAGCATAAAACCCAACAACCGGCTCGTCACTGTTTTTTTTGCGCACGGCGGCTTTTATAATTTGCCTTAACACATTAACGGACAATATTTCACCATCTCCGTCCGGGGTCCCAACAATATCTCCCTCGCAGGGCAGCCCGTGATTAAGAAATTCGTAAACTTCCTCCTCGTACTTCAAGCAGCACATCAATCGACCGCAGATACCGGAAATCTTTGTTGGGTTAAGAGAAAGGCTTTGTTCTTTCGCCATCTTTATCGATACCGGCTGAAAATCGCCCAAAAACGTCGCGCAGCAAAGAGTCCGCCCGCAAATTCCGATTCCGTTAAGCAGTTTAGCCTCGTCCCGCACCCCAATCTGACGCAATTCTATCCTAATACGAAAAATAGCCGCCAACTCTTTTACTAATTCTCTAAAATCCACCCTGCCATCGGATGTAAAATAGAAAATAATTTTGTTCTGATCGAAAGTCAACTCTACTTCGATCAATTTCATATCCAATTCATGTTCTTTTATCTTTAGTAAGCAAATGTCAAAAGCTTCTTCTTCCCTTTGCTTGTTCTGTTCTAACTGAATCGCGTCCTCATCGGTCGCAACTCTAATAACCCTTTTTAAAGGTTGAATCACCTTTTCTTCGCTCTCCGGTCTGCGGGCTATCTCGCAAAGTCCATACTCCACGCCTCGCGCGGTTTCGACAATTACCGGCTCACCGCGCTTAATTTCCAATTCTCCTGGATCAAAAAAATATATTTTTCCTACTTTTTTAAAGCGCACACCAATTATATCTATCATAGATCCTCCGTATTATTACATCCCCGGCGTTAAAGAATGGGGTTTCACCTTAGCTCAAGCAACATCATCTCCAATGTAAGCTGGAAATTAGCGTTAGATTTCAAATTACGTTTTGCCTGCCAAATCGCGTCAAATTTATTATAAAGCGAACCCATAGGCGTAGCCTGGGCTTCCGCGTAGATTTCGTCAGCTTTGTCCGTTTGAATTATTAACCGAGCCGCGCTTGTCTCTTTATATAATATCACATCTCTATACCATAACAGAAATAAATCCAACAGTTCTTGAATATTATCTTTATATGGCTCCAAAACAGAGAAGCGAGAGAAGGTTTCAGGCATATCCAGCCTTCTGATTGCTTGCGCGAGTGAAACTACGGTGTCCCGCATAGCATAAAAGGATTCTGATGAAGCTAATTTTGCCGCTCTTCCGATATTACCCTGCGAAAAAGCCGTGTAAAATCCCGCTAATTCTCTGTCCGTACCATTTTCTACTAAATAGCTCTTCACCAGTTCAGACGGCAACGGTCTAAGTCTAAATGAAACACAACGTGATAACACAGTCGGTAAGAACACGCTTAAGTTTTCAGACAGCAGTAAAAATAATCCATACTCCGCGGGTTCCTCAATGGTTTTAAGAAGCGCGTTTTGGGCCTGAGTAGTCATTGTATCAGCGTTATCAATAATAAAAATCTTATATTTATATTTATACGGGCGAGTTAGCATGGCGTGCGTCACCTGTTCACGAATTTCATCTACGCCAATAGATTTTTTAGTGGTAGTCACATATATTATATCAGGATGGTTTCCGCTCTCAAACGCCCTGCATGAAACACACGTTCCACACGCGTCCGGACAATTGTCCGGACGATTGTCCGGACGATCGTCCGGATATTTCAAATTCACTTTATTCTCACATTGTACAGTCTTAGCCAGAGCGCCGGCAATCATATTTTTTCCCATGCCCGCCGCTCCATCTAGAATATAAGCGTGTGAAAGTCTATTATTCAGCACGGCCTTTCGCAGGTTTGCGATAATCGCCTCATGCCCAATAATATCTGAAAAATTACTCATTTGTACCTCCAAAAAAAAGCCCACCGGAGGGCTTTTCATGTTCTTTCACCCTGCCCGACGAGCGGCCTTACGCTATTATATCCAGCAACAACCCGCGAATCTCATCAACTCTATCCAACACGCTAATGCGATCCTTTTCGGAACTTATAAGCTGCTGCGCGAGTTCATCAAGATTTTCATCTACCAAACGTACAATGCCATAAACTCTATGTCTTCCTCGTCTGTCCAAAAAATTCTCTCTCGAAAACTCATGAGAATGCGTCACTACCTCATTCAAGAAATCTTTAACCAAATGTCTGTAATGACGCATATCCCTAATATCCAGATGCTCCACCAGTTTATCGCCCGCCGTGGTAATGTCATTAATCAGTCCGTCAAGCCTATCCGCCAGACCTTCATCATCCAGTCTGTTAAGTGTAAACTTAAAATCAGCCTCGTCTATCCGTTCTCCAGAGCGAGGAATGCCCTGAACAGTAAGCGGAATCGCCGAGTTTATACGAAGAGACATATCTATGCTCCTTAAAAAGAACTTATAGAAGGTTTACCTTCACACCTTCTTAAAGTCTTCCACATTCAGGACAAAAATAGTCGCTCCGCCAACCGTAACTTCAACCGGATAAGGCACATAACTTTCGTTAGCGTTTACATGTGTAGCGCTTACAGAAGTTATCTGTTTGCGACTCTTGCACTTTTTCTCAATAATTTCCACCAATTCGGGGATGCGCTCCTCAGTCACGCCGCAGATAAGGGTCGTATTGCCCGCACGTAAAAAGCCACCCGTACTTGCCAGTTTTGTAACCGAATATCCTTTTTCGTTAAGCAAATCCATGATATGGAACGCGTCCTCGTCATGAATAATAGCCATGACCAGTTTCACATTTAAGCCTCCTTTGTAGACTGTATGGTAGCCGGTTAAATCCGGATTACTATCCCAAATATAATAACATAGCTGCCCGTCGTCTGCAAGCTGCCCCAAATCTAAACCTAAACCGCTTTTTTTAATATAAGCAATTTTTGGCCGGCATTGATTTTACCGGGATTTTCCATATCATTGACAGATAATAACTCATCGATACTTGTATTGTATTTTTTAGCTATTTTCCAAAGACTGTCTCCTTGCTGCACAACATAAACCGTCACACTCGCCATATTTTCTATAACGCTTGGATCCAATTCATTAAACTCTATATCATTAATAATATCAACGGTCTTTTCTTCTACAATCTGCGTGTTAAAGCTTAACAGGAAGCGCGCTTCAACTTCGCGTCTGCTTAACATGTTAAATGCGATGTGATCGATACCAATCTCCAAATTAACTTTCATATCCGAAGTGGAGCCTTTAGTCTCAATAACCTGACGATATGGAATAACCGCCTGAAAACTGTATAGAGGAGTCTCGTCACTTTCCGCTAAATATAACACGTTAGCTTCTATAATACCTTCGACGATAGTCTTATCCTCTATAATCTTCACATCGTCTAATTGAATATTGCCCTTAACCCTAAATATCTGCAAAATATCCGGACTGTTGTTATCCAGTTGGATTATTTCCTTTATTGTAGTTTGATTGCGATTGCGGCACACCAGCGTAGGATATGTCACACTTTCTTTTTCTATGTTCAGATTCTCGCCAGTACTGTAAGCATCCGCCAGAATTTCTATCGAGTCGGAACTATAAACTTTTAATATCGCCCCGACCACAGCCTCTATATCAATAATCCTGTCCTCGCCATCGGCGTCGGGACGCACTTGTACATATTGATCCTGCACATTTAATGTGACATCGGCGTACATATCATCACGCGCGCCGCTGACATCTACGGAACCGTTAAACGGAATTTCATTTTCTATAAACTCAACCAAGTTTTCATCAGAGTCACCCTTAAACAAGGTAGAAACCAGAAGTTCTCCTGAGATATTAACCCGCCCCGCGGCGATGCGTACATCTTTATTCGCAATCTGAACCGCGCACTGAATTATTTCTTGAATGTTAGGCTTGCTGGAAGGCAAAGTTATCTGGTCTTTAACAGTAAAATGGTCGTGTTTGTTATCCAGAGTTTTTCTCATTTTCAGCTTGGCTTTCAGCAGTTGATTTTCCGGAACATTCTCGATATTTACAACTATATCCTTAACATCCGAATATTCCGCGCCTACGGCGACGTTTACAATCGCGCGATAATTTATTTTGCGATCGTTAAGCATCTTATAATCAACATTAGCTAAATCCGCCTTTACATCTACCCACATATCCTTTGTAACACCGTCAAGATTAATGAAATCATCTATAGGCGTCGATATACTTAAAGAATAAATGGGTTTATCAGCGCCCTTTGCTATGTACAACGCGATCAGATCCAGCTTGCCGATAAAATTCACTCTGTCGCTGGAGGATTCAGCCCTATCAATCGTTACTTTCGCGTCGGTAGATACTATTTGCGCCATATCCGGTTTTACATCCGGCACTATAATATCGCCCTCAAGCAACAGTTGCATGGATTCGCGATCAATAATTTGATCCAGATATACTTTTTCTTTAACAAGTTGCTTTTCTGATGATTTTTCCATAAATAAGAAAGCCTCCTTAAAATAACGCGCAGGCTTATGCCAATAGCCCATGACTATAAAGCACGCCTTTCACATTATATTAAGAAGGCTTAAATATTATGCCTGTCATTGGGATGTATTAAAAATTAATACACGCTCAACAGGCGTTCCCCCTGTTTAACCCGGCGCTTCGCGCTTTACTCCGCCAGAGTTATTTCCACAGAATTGGTAAGTACATCCGTATAACTGAAAGAAAGCTTGCGCTTCGCACCGTCGTTATCTGACAATTGAATAGTAAAGATGCTAGGATATACGTTAGCAATGATCCCTTCGTTAATAACGGATTTATGACGTCCCTTATTAGTTTCGAGGATAACCTTGCTGCCAATCCTTCGCTCAATGTCTTTTTTCACATGAACCACATCTTTTTTATCAAACACAACAGTCACCTCACATATATTTGCATCCCGCCCATCAATGACACAGAAAGGAAGCTATATTTAGTATACCATAATATTAAAAAAAAGTCAAAATTATAGCATAGCAAAATCTTCCTGTCAATACGCTTTAATGAATTAAAATTGTCTAATTTACGTCATTTTAGATATTTTTCTATAACTTCTCTAATTGCCCCATCATTATTCGTTGAATTAGTAATTATATCAGCTGCATCTCTTACGGCGGATACTGCATTTTGTACAGCAATACCCAATCCCGCGCGAATAATCATGGAGATATCGTTATCATAGTCGCCAACCGCGATTACTTCGCCGGGATCAATGTCCAAATATCGGCACAAGAATTCCACACCCAAACCCTTATGAGCCTCTAAAGGACAATATTCCAAAAGTCTGGCGGATGAAAAAAATGTATTGCAGCGCCCAAGAGCAAAATCTTTTAGATTATCATATATTGCGAGCAGATCTTCATGGTCGCCAGTAATTAAAATCTTTGATATCTCCTCTTCTATCTCGCAAAAATCATCTATGGGGGTAAGGGGCATTTTAGTAACCCTGCCGTAGGTATTTACAGATTCGTCTAGACGCTCATAATATAACTTACTGCCCACATATACGATAAGATTTGCCTTTTGACTTTTTATCGCACAGATTATTTCTTTGCTTAATTCGGGTCTAAGCCGTCTATCGAAGATCGGCTTGTGAGTATCAGTCTCATAGATGTAGCCGCCATTAAAGGCAATGGAATAATGCCCCGGCGTATGTAAGTTAAGCGCTTCCTCATATTGTCTCATGGTTACAAAGCAGCGCCCGGATGAAAGTACTACCCTTACCCCTCTCGTTTCCGCTTCCGCGATTGCGGCTTTTACCATGGGGGTGACAAGCGAGTTATTATCCAGCAATGTCCCATCCAAATCAGAAACCAACATTTTATACTTCAAACAGAGCCTCCTAAAAACTGATATTACTATATTATAATCCAAAAGGAAAAAACGGCGGCTAATCCAGCCGCCAAGGAAAAAATAAAGGAGAGAATATGTTAAGTTCCCAGTAATAAATAACTGAGTACGTTTACATCGGCCGCGGACGATAAAAACCGCCCGCGACTAATAAAGGAGAGGAGTTATCAAATATTAGAAGTTATCAGTTTTATATTCGGAGAGCGTAACGGTAAAAGAAATAGATTCTCTTATGTCCGCGCGGTATACCCTCACTTCGACCACATCTCCGACCTTACACTTTTGTATTTCTTCCGTCAATTGCTCCATTGTAAAAACAGGAGCTCCATTAAAGTTTGTAATTATGTCTCTGCGTAAAATTCCCGCCGCCTCGGCACTGGAACCCGGAATTATCGAATCCACATACACACCCAAGTTGGGAATATTTAATATACTTGCCTGATCTTCAGTCATTGTCATACCTTGTATACCCAAAAACGGCTTAGGCTGCGCTATCAGAATATTTTGCAGAGCGGATTTCGCGATGTCCGCCATTATACTATAACCCATTCCCTCTACGTTGGACTGGATTACGGATTGGGTTAATTTAGCGGTGTTAATGCCAATAACCTCGCCGCTCAAATTCACCAAAGCTCCGCCGCTGTTACCCGGATTTATAGCCGCGTCTGTCTGAATAACATTTAACGTACGTCCTTCTACAGTAATTTCTTTTTCAACGGCGCTTATGATACCGGCGGTGGCCGTTTTACCTTCGCCCATCGCGTTACCAATAGCAATAACCCTTTGACCTACATAGACAGAATCGGATGTACCAAATCTTGCCATAGATATACTGGTGATGCCCGCCGAGCGCAGGTTCGATTTTTTAACTGAAATAACCGCCAAGTCCGAGGTTGGCTCACTGCCCATATAGGAAGCCGCTATTTCCTCGCCGTCATCAAAACAAACGGTAACAGATGTAGCGCCTTGTACCACATGATAGTTAGTAGCTATATATATATTAGATTGATCTTGATAAAAGATTATGCCAGAACCCGCTTCCTCGTTTGCAGATGGTAAACCGAAATTGTAACTGCCGGTAGATTCAGAAACCGTATTAATGGAAACAACGGATGGGGCAACTATTCTAATAACATCCGCCAGCGATTCCGCGACCACACTTTCCGGTGGAGGAGTAGACATAATAGCAGCGTTTTCGCCATCGATTGTCGGGATAAGCATAGAATTATTATTTCCAGTATTTTCAGACTGTATACTATTTGACGCCAGATAATTTTTCGCTAATGGAATACCAACTCCTATACCCGTGCCCAGAGTGCCCGTACCCAAAGTACATATAATCAACGCGGCGGCAATGCCTTTGTGGGCGCGTTTTTTTTTGAATAAATTAGATTCGTTCTTAATTGTCTCATGATAAAAGGTACTTTGCTCATATCCCAACCGTGCGGTAGACGGTTGCGCGGCTGAAGAATATACGTCGGATGTTATTGACGTGTTTACCGGCGAGCCATCGGAATAATATCCTTCGGAGAGTTTTGGTGTACTTGTCGGCGGCATAGTGGAGTCTCTATGCAGATTACGATTAATCTCTTGCTGGATTCGGTTAGCTTCATTACTATCAAATATATTTTTTCTGTAGTTATTGTCGTCCATATCGCTCAGCTCCTCATCCCCCACATGGAGGTGCTTTAACTCTGCTTCTATATATTATTTAGTATACATACAAGATTTTAATAAATTATGAACAGAATGTAAACATTTGAAAAGAATTTTCTAACTTTAGAGAAAGCGGAGCTAGGCTTCTGATACTCCCCACGGATGAAGCTAAGGGTCTTGCCATAAAAAGCTCAAGTTCATTGGCTACGCGGAAGTGTAAAGTAAAAGAGCGTAATCTAAACTGTTTTCAGTTTGAATTACGCTCCGGTCTAATATATACTCGCGAGTATATATATTAATGCAGTTAGGGGGACTCGAACCCCCAAGGTCTAGGACCACTAGATCCTTAGTCTAGCGCGTATGCCAATTCCGCCACAACTGCGAACAATAAAAGCATTATAATACAGCCATTTGTCAGTGTCAAGAATTTTTGAAATTCTGAATTTTTGAAATTCTGTGAATCACTTGAAAATTGCAAGTTTAATTGTCCTATTCCAATTACCCCCCAAAAAGTAAATGCTATTGCCCTGAGAAAAAACAGCGCTTTAGGCGCTCAATTCCTTTAATTTTTTAGGGAGGATAATATTTTTTCGGCGATTTGCGGAACAGTTAATCCCGATTGTTCAAGTAACCAATTATACTCACCCGCGTGAGGGTAAAAATCATTCACACCTACTATAAGCTGTGGCGGCTTTACCTTAAGCGGCGCAAGTCTTTCGGCAATAGCGGAACCCAATCCGCCGTGAATGGAGTGTTCCTCAACCGTAACAATCAGCTTTGCCGAGCAAGACATCATAATCGCTTCGGTATCAAGTGGTTTTATTGTATGCATATCGACAACGCGTGCGGAATAACCGCCTTCAGCTAAGATTTCAGCGACTTTAAGCGAATTGTAGACCATTGAGCCTGTCGCGATTATTGCAACGTCATCACCCTCTTTCAGCGTTATCGCTTTGCCTATTTGATAATCGTAATCGTCTTTATAGACAACAGGATTCGGTACACCGCCGGATAATCTGATATATACGGGTTCATTTAATTCAGAGGCGGCATTGACAGCTTTTGTTGTTTCTAAGCAATCCGCAGGCGAGAGTATCACGATATTTGGAATTGCACGTATAAGAGCGACATCTTCAAGCGCCATATGAGTCGGTCCGAAAATTCCAATGCCAAAACCGGATAGAATCCCAATGAGCTTCACGGACAATTTCATATAACCCATATTGACTTTTATTTGGTCGGAACAGCGTAAACTGATAAACGCCGCTTGAGTCGCCGCGAATGGAATGAATCCCTCTTTCGCAAGTCCCGCCGCAATGCCGATAAGATTTTGTTCTGCAATACCCGCGTTAAAAAAGCGTTCTGGCATAGCTGTCTTAAATCGCTCTAATCCGCTTGCGGTTGTCATATCCGCCGATATGGCGACAACTTTGTCGTTGTTTTTTGCAAGCTCCAAGAGAGTTTGCCCGAACGTGCCGCCCGAACCTATGCGCGACCAAGTGCGGATATTTGCGGAAGTAATATTTATATTCATATTCCGCCCACCTCCGACAATGCTTGCGCGTACTGACTCTTTGACAGTCTGTTATTATGCCACGAGGCAACATTTTCCATAAAACTAACGCCTTTCCCCTTGACTGTATTCGCAAGCACACAATATGGTTGTTCTGAATGTTCCGAGGACAAAGCAGCAATAAGTTCATCAACCGAATGTCCGTCGCACACCGTCGTTCTCCAGCCGAAGCCACTGAATTTTTGCTCCAACTCGCCAAGTGACATAACACGCTCTGTAAAATCATCCAACTGCAAACGATTTACATCAATAATCGCGGTTATGTTACCCAATTTGTAGTGAGCCGCAGACATCGCCGCCTCCCAAACCGCGCCCTCATTGCACTCACCGTCGCCCAAAAGGACAAATATGCTCGAAGTATCGTTCTTTTTTAATTTAAGTCCAAGTGCCGTTCCTACCGCCAGCGATAATCCCTGTCCCAAGCTGCCGCCCGAAAATTCTATACCCCTTTCGGCATTTATAACAGGGTGTGCGTGAAAAAGTGAGCCGTTTTGTTTAAATGTCGCAATATCTTCATCGGTCACTATTCCTTTCTGATGCATCACAGCAAACTGACACATAGCGGCGTGTCCCTTGCTTAGAATAAACCTGTCGCGTGTTTCGGAAGTTAGGCCGCCTTTACTGATATTCATAACGCCCATATACAGTGCCGCGAGAATTTCAACCGCTGACAGCGAACCACCTATATGAGTACCGATATTCCCGGCGCCATACGCCATTTTGATGAGCGTTTCTCTCACTTGGCGTGATATTCTGGTATAATCAATTTTAGTCAACGGAGTTTACCTCCATTGACGATAAATCCGGATTTAATCTGTGACGATCCAGTGTCCTCCGGCGGACGGATTTGACCCCCCCCCGGAGAACTCGAATTTTGCGGATTTATCGCGTGTCGCGCCGCCGCCGTTTATTATCAGCGCTTGACCGTTAATAAACGACGCTTCATCGCTTGCCAAAAAGAATATTGTATTGGCGATTTCATGCGGAGTTGCAAGCCGGTTCATAGGATTGGCAATAGTTCGTTCAGTATCTTCGACATAGGATACCATATCCGTATCGGTAAAGCCCGGTGCGACAACGTTTGCCCGAATACCGAACGTTCCCATTTCAGCGGCGAGAACTTTCGTAAACGCGATAAGCGCCGCTTTAGCGGTACCATAAGCACAGTCGCCGCGTGTCAAGTCAATACCGCTTATGCTTGCGACATTGACAATCGCTCCATTCTTGCGTTTCACCATTTGTTTGAGAATAAGCTGCGTAAGCTCCATCTGCGCGAATAAGTCTACGTCAAACACTTCACGCACAATGTTCATCGGCGTCATTTGAAACAACCCGCCGTGAGCAACGCCGGCGTTGTTGACGAGAACGTCAATATTTACTTTTTGTTTGAACAGACGTGAGATTTCCTGCTTCATAGTGTCTTTATCGCGCATGTCAAAGCAAATATTCGTTACGTTGTCCGGCAAGTTGTCCGACGGTTTGCGAGTGTGAGCTATGACGTTATAACCTTTGGTGAGAAAGACTTTCACCGTTTCAAGCCCAATACCGCGATTTGCGCCAGTGATTAGCGCGGTTTTGCTTTCCTTATCTTCCATTGCTATGTTGTTTTCCAAAATTTAACCCCCCGATTTGGTTATAAATTGTGCTTGACGAATACATACTGAATATTGCTAATAGTGAATCCCAATATTTGCTTATCAATGATATATATCGCACATCCAATATTTGCTAAAGATACTCGCCGATAAGAGCTATCGACGGCATTAATCTGTACAGTTCTATTTTTTCTTGATTTCAACTTCTTACTGACCTATATAGCAACATAAATTTCGGCTTCTATTTTCTAAAATATCCTGTTTTAAAAAGGGATAGCAATCACCTAATCTCAAAACACGCACAGTAACGCCCATAAAATCATATTTATTCGATACACCGCTATTTTCAAGTGTCTCTCCCAATGTCATATTATTCGTTGTATTTAGCTCGTAACTTCTTACAAACATTGAATATTCGCGCTGTTCTTTAAATCCCATTTCATCGACATATAAGTCGGAAAAAATTTTATGAAATCTGTAGGGAACAGGTAATCCCACGGTTTCTTCAACATAATGAGTGAATGTAAAAGAATTATTATAATTAACATCAATTAACACATCTACCGCGTTATTATGATGCAAATACGCAAATGGAGAATCGGATCCGAATGAACTTATATTATTCATATTACATAAATAGTCTTTATCCTTACCCCAAACAGCAAATGAATACATCGGGTGCCTGCTTCGTTTAAAGTCGTCTCTCTTTAAAGCGGCAGTTCCTAAAACGCCTGTTTCGCATTTTGTTTTCTTATAATCAAAACCCTTA
>JAISRJ010000335.1 GCA_031273705.1 Clostridiales bacterium | reverse complement strand
ACGGTTTCGCAGCTTAGGCAGTTGATCTATCAAAACATTGATGCTCTTTTCTTTTGCTATACGACCAATATTCACTATAACACGTTCATCGGGTTGAATGCCCAATTCCGCCTTTTTCTCTGCTATTTGCTTCTCGCTAAAAAGTTCCGGGGCAAATGGCGCAAAATCCAGACCAGTCGGAATTACGCGTAATGGGCGGACTACACCGCACTCTTCCAAGTACTGACGGGTCTTTTCGACAGGCGCTATAACAATTTTAGCGCGATTGCAAAACAAAGTGCTGTACTTTTTGGCCATGACAGGTGTTATCAGATGTCCGTTAGCAATATAATGTACATAATCCTCATACATAGTGTGGTAAGTGTGAACCATTGGAATTTTATAAAACTCCGAAACAATCTTACCGAAGATGCCTACAGGAAATTCAGTTTGCGTGTGAATTATATCCAGCTTTAAGCTTTTTAAATTCATCAATAACTTAGGCGAGTACATAAATGTCATTCTATGTGTGGGTAAAAACACAAATGGCATACTGGGCAGACGAAAGACTCTGGGCGAGGGTCTTTTAACATTAGGGTCGGTAGTTGTTATAATAAAAACTTTATGTCCAAGTTTGTTAAGCTCTTTTTCTAACATCCGCGTAGATGTAACAACGCCATTTATTTGAGGATAATATGTATCCGTAAAGATTCCGATGTTCATACAGACCTCCTAACCGTCACAAAAATATCAACGGTGTATATATCTTACAAACTGAATCATTTGCCATCAACGAGGCCATTTTTAGGACAGCATCACATCAGACGGCTACTTTTCCCTTGCGCCAAAAATCCTCGTATGCCGTTGGCAAACGCTTATGTTCTCAAGTATAGTATATCACATTACCTAGAATACAGTCCAGTTTTGAGTTATAATAGACAAACAATAGATGAAACGCGGGGTTTTTTTCCTATGATACCGTTAAATGAAAATCAAATGACAGCTTCGCGCCATGGCGACGGACCCATGATGGTGCTTGCGGGTCCGGGCAGCGGCAAGACTACGGTAATAATCCACAGGGTCTATCACTTAATAAATGAATTACATATAGAACCCGGTAGAATTATGGTTATCACCTTTACCAAATCCGCGACCGAAGAAATGCGGCGACGATTTATTAATCTCGCCGGGGCTGTCGGCTCCAGGGTTATGTTCAGCACGTTTCACGCGCTATTCTACAAAATCATACGATATCACTACCGACTTAGTCCTCAAAATATTTTGACGGATAAAGAACGACAGGACGCGTTGAAAAAAATCCTTCATTCTTTTAGTCTGGAAACGGATACCGAATTTATGCAATCTGTAATCAATGAAATAGCGCGGGTGAAAAACGATCTCATAAATCTGGAGTTTTATAATTCCTCTCTCTTAAGTTCGGAAGATTTTAAAAATGTATACACTGCCTATGAAAATTACAAATACGAACGAGGCAGTTTAGATTTTGACGACATGCTGGCACGATGTTATGAGGTGCTGACCAAGTATCCCGCCACTCTAAAGATGTGGAAAGACAAATATCCTTACATATTGGTGGATGAGTTTCAAGATATTAACCACGCGCAATACAAATGTATATCTATGCTGGCAGGCTCTAAACAAAACTTATTTATTGTAGGCGACGACGACCAAAGCATCTATCGGTTCCGGGGCGCCAGACCGGAATTTTTGCTGCGGTTTCCGTCTGATTTTCCTAAAACCGCAAAGACCGTATTGAATACAAACTATCGATCTACCGAGCAGATTATAGGGCTGTGTAATAACGTAATATGCCGCAATAGCCAACGATACTCTAAGGTTACGAGCGGAATCGGCAGAAAGGGCAATCCCCCGCGTCTGATAAAAGCGGAGGATGTAAATTCTGAAGCCGACGCCGTCGCCCTCAGAATAAAAAGTCTGCTGCGAAAATATCCGCCGGAGGAGATTGCCGTCGTCTATCGTACAAACATACAATCCCGGGCAATCGTGGATGCTTTTCTTAACTCGCATATCCCCTACAAAATAAAGGACGAGATACCCAGCATATATGAACATTGGATTGCGAAAGATATTTATTCTTATCTTAGATTAACCTATGATCGTAAAATCGACGATTATTACCTGCGGATAATAAATAAACCTTCACGTTATATTTCAAACGCCGCCATAGCATCCGCGCGTAGATTTGGCGGCAATTTGCTCAATAATCTATACAATCAAAAGCAGCTAAAAGTCTGGCAAATTTCTCGACTGGAGGATTTATCTCGAAGCTTACATGAAATGTCTAAACTTAAACCGAGCGAAGCAATAAAATATCTGCGGCACAATGTTGGATATAATACTTATTTGAAAGAATACGCCGATTACCGCAAGATGGACCCCGTCGGACTGTACGAAGCGCTGGACGAATTGCAAGAGGCGGCGAAGCCATTTGACGGGAATGAGGATTTTATAAACCACATTGATCGGGCTTTAGAAGAAGCCTTAACCCAGAAAAGCGTTCGTAAAGCTGAAGATAATCACGATAGGGTTTTACTTTCGACAATGCACAGCGCTAAGGGATTAGAATTTGGGGCGGTTTTTGTAGTAGGGGCAGTGGAAGGCAGTATTCCCTATGAAAAAAGCAAAACCGACGCGGAAATAGAAGAAGAGCGCCGATTATTTTATGTTGCGATAACCCGCGCAAAAACAGAGTTGTATATTTCTGTAGTTAAAAAGCGCTATGAACAGGCAGTCAAGCCAACGAGATTTTTGGAGGGAATATTTTGAAAAAATTTATACTACATCACAAACGCCAGATAGCGGGAATAATCGCCGCCTTACTCGCGCTGATAATGATACTTAGCGCGGCGGCTCCGTTATTTGTATAACAAATTCTTCGTTAGTTATATACCCCTTCGGATAAACATACCCATTCAAGGCATACTATTTCATATATAGAAAAACTTGGGGTGTCTTATGATTCACACAGCCAAAGACAAACGATTGCGTATGTCAAAAAATTTACTTAACAGACCCGGCAAAACAAGAGTTAACAGTGTTTTATCGGTATTTAATTTCGCAAGGCGGCATTCCGACCGGGCAAATTATGGCGCGGAATTTGCGGATGAGATCGGAGAGTTAAATGAAAACGCCCTCGATTCAGAAATAGCGAGATTATTAGATGAAGATAAAGCCAAGAGCATAGATCCGGATGAACTTAACGAAGTATACCTGGATCGTGTTGTCACTGTTTTTGACCGTGACCGCCGCACGATAGAAGAAGCTGCAGGCGCGGCCATAAATGAAACAGTACCCGACAAACCCATAAAAGAAATAATCCCCACAAAGCCGCATGATAAACAGATAGCGGCTATTATAGCCATAAGCGCGCTTATTATAGTATCCTTGGCGGCGGGGCTATATCTTAGGCATATTTCACTTACTAATCAGCACGGTTTATATGCGGAACAAGATTCTGAAACAAGTGGGCACTCAGATTCGGACGCGACTGCGGATGAAATTGTCATGATGGAAGTATCCAGCCTTTACCTAAACGAACCGTTTAGTATTTTAAGTGCCGGAGCTTTATCTATTGAAAGCGGCGAGTTTAGTAAAAACGGCGTAAATTTACAGTTGAGCTTGCCCATAGATGGCCCGGCGCGTATCTCGGAAATCACGCGGTTTATATTATATTACAAGTCTGTGCCCTTGGTTCCGATATTCCCGCTGAAAGGTCTTTATCCTTGGGAGACGGAAGTAACTGAAGAAGAAGTTAAATCTAACAAGAGGGAGGTATATCCCTCTCTTGTGGAATTTCCTGAAGAAAATCTGGTATTGGCCGGACTTAAGTTTCAGGGAATGCGCGACTTAGACGGTCGAGTGACTTTAAGAGTCAAAAACTTAGCGCAATGGATTAAAGCGGATATGAAACTGGACGCGAATAGGTTATTTAGTTTCAAAGAGACAGGGGAACAGGTATTACAATTGGACGGTTTAAATTTAGTGTTAGAGGGTATGGACTACAACGGTGATAATATAGTGCTGGTTATGCATGGCGAGGATCCTGTTACTGGAGAGCGTACCAGGATTATTGCCGATATGCGGCTGACGGTTCAGACGATTGACGGTGAAGAGATAACGATACCCGGTAATGTTCGATCATCCAAGCAAGGCGCGGATGTAAGATTTATGTTAAGAGGTAATATAATCGATATGATGTTGGCTCCGGAGGATCTTGGGTTGAGACTTATCGGAGTACAAACTATAATGCCGGATATTGATCTGGTAATTAAACTTGCGGATTTGGATATAGAGAGGGCGCCCGCGATACAAAACGCAAGAGATCAACTTAAAAGTATGTTCGGGGCAATGGTAACGGATTTGCTGTATATAGACGAAGATAGATTGTTCGCCACGGTAATCGAACAGGGTGAAAACAGTGTAAAAGTTCACAAAATAAACGCGCTTCGCACCGGCGGCGATTGGGTAGCGCAGACAAACGAAATATTATAACCCGCCCTACCCCCGCCCCATCCCCGCCGCATGTTATAGAGGATAGGGCGATTCGCGGTCGAGGGCAAGGCCGTTGGTTATCCCTTTACCGCTCCGGACATACTGTCTGTGTAAAACTTTTGTGTCAGTAAAAACAAAATTGCGATCGGGATGGAAATCAGCACACACCCCGCGAAAAACTGCGTATAGTAAGTCTCTAGAAATTCCTTTTCCAGCATAGTCCATAATCCTATAGCGATGGTGTAGTAATCACGGTTTTGTCCGAGAATAACCTTCGCGAAGATATAATCTGTCCACGGCGCCATAAAACTCGTAATAAGCGTATATACCGCTATAGGCTTTGAAAGCGGCAAGGTAATTTTCGTAAATACCTGCCACTTGGTACAGCCATCCAGGTACGCGGCTTCGTCCAGAGCTTTGGGTACGGTGTCAAAGAACCCTTTTGTAATGTAGAACCCCAACCCCGCGCCGCCGGAATACACCAGCACCAACGCGAAAAGACTGGTCGCTCCCGACTCAAGAAATCCGAATCCCTTCAAAATATAGTACACGGCTATCATCGACATAAATCCGGGGAACATACCCAGAATAAGCGCGACATTCATAAACGGTTTGCGTGTTCTAAAACGCAGACGGCTCATAGAGTAGGCGACGCTTAAGATGAAAAACGCCGACAACAAGCAGCTAAAAATCGCCACTATAAACGTGTTCGAGAACCAACGCGCGTAATTTAGCCCTCCGACGCCGACCTTGAACAGATTGGTGTAATTATCAAACGTAAATTGCCTGGGAATAATATATGTCTTGGCGGAGCCGGATTCCCCCCTGAACGAAGTAAGCAACGCGAAGCAAATGGGTAAAACCCAGATTACGCTAAGAACGGCAAGTACAACGTGCGCAAGAGAATTGACCAAAAATTTACGTGTTTTCATTTCTGGAACTCCTCCTCATTTTTGTACGAGCCGGATTGACGGTAAGCAAGCAGAGAGAAAACCGCCATAAGCACGAATGTTAATATACCTATAACAGAACCTAAGTTATAATCTTTATATTGAATAGTGAGTTTGTACAGCCATGTTACAAGTAAATCAGTCTTACCCGCGTAGTAGTAGTCCAAAGATTCGGGCGCGCCGCCGGTCAACAGGTAAATAACATTAAAGTTGTTTATGTTTGATACAAAGGTTGTAATCAAATACGGAGTCATGACAAAGACCATGTATGGCAAAGTAATCTTTAAGAAAGTCACTGCCGGACTTGCGCCGTCAACTCTGGCGGATTCATAAAGTTCCGCCGGAATATTTTGCAGAATGCCGGTAGTCGTTAGCATGGTATACGGTATACCAATCCAAATATTGACCACTATAATCATTATTCGGGCGGTCATTGGGCTACCCCACCATGTAACCGGTTGGCTTATGATACCAACGGACTGCAGCAACAAGTTAAACGGACCGTTATTCGCGAAAATTGTACGCATTGTCATCAAACTGATAAACGCGGGCATTGCGATGCTAAGCACGAACATAAACCGCCAAAAGCCTTTTCCGCGGGTTCCTTCGCGATTAATTAAAATCGCGAGCAGCATTCCCAGGACGTAGTTGCTGAAAGTAGCCGCTATCGCCCAAATGAGAGTCCAACCAAGAACAGGGAAAAATGTGCGCCCCAGGCCGGTACTTCCAAATGAAAGCATGGACTGGAAATTCGCCAATCCAACCCAGTCGAACAGGTTGCCGGGTACCTGATGATTGCGATCATAATTAGTAAAAGCAATCAAAATCATAAAGACCAAAGGCACTATTGTAAATACCAAAATACCTAAAATTGGCCAGGTCATAAGGGTCTTATGCAGATTTTCGTCCAGCATAGAACGCAAATCGCGGTTAAAGCTCTTGGGTTTCTCCCCGGCTTCAATATCTTTTTGAGCTACATACGCGCAACGGAGACTTACCGCCATAAAATAAAAGAAACCTATTGTTAACAGTAAGGTAATTACCCCGTAAAGAAGAAACAGCATAGAGTTATCACCGGCAGTTGTTACATATATGCCCAGCGATTCATCATAAACGGAGTTTTGAAGCGACGTGCCCAGTGTGCCAAGATTTACCAATGACTGGCCGCCGGCGGCTATCATATATATAATGTATCCGAGTTCGATTGCCATAAGGATAATAAAACGCGCTAATTGCCCGCGCAACAGGCTGCCCAAGCCAAAAACCAATGCCGACAGACGTGTGATATTATCGCCGTACTTCACCGCGTCCAGAGTCATAAATCCATCTCTGTTCAGCGGAGGACTATATTTTACCAGGTTATCGCTCGCCACGGAACCCCTCTCCCATCAGTCCAATCGCGTCGCTATTCTACTTTCATAGCCGCTACAAATGTATCCATCTTTTCTTGTACATTATCGTGAGTAAGCAAGCCGCTCCTAATTTCGGTAATCAGCCCGCTTGCATTATCCCAATATTTTCCAAAGTTAGCGCTGGTAGGTTGGGCAACAGACGCGTTAGCAGCTTCCGCTACAATAACGGATGCCACTGGATCCGCTTTTACGGCGTCGCTTTCGCCTGCTTTTGTGTTGGTGGGAACTTGCGCTGTTTCTACAAAACGAATGTTTTGCATTTCTTCACTGCCTAAGAACGCCGCAAACGCGACCGCCACCGCCGGGTTCTTTGAAAGCGAGTTTACGCCTATAGCTTTAGAGCCATAAAATCCAAGCAGTTGATAGTCGTTTCCGTCGGGGTTAAATGTCGGAAGAATAGCGAGACCCAAGTCGTCGCCCAAAGCTTCCTTATAGGTATCATAGTTCCAAGATCCGTCGAACCATGCCCCAAGCCGGTGTTCCGCCGCCAGTTCTGACGCCGAGGCGTCGTCTACATAACTGCATTTAGGATTGCTTATAAGGTCGATAAGGTAATTGGTAACCGCCACACCGGTCGCGTTGTTCCAATCGCAGCCCGCTGCGTAATCTAAACCGTCCTCGCCATAAATACTAAGACCCGCGCCATAATAAAACGCCGCGCTTTTCCAACCGCCCGCCGCGTCGAACTGGAAATTGTAAACACCGTCCGGAGTGTCCTTTGCCATTATTTTTTCTAAGCTCGTTACATCGTCCTCGGACAAAAGGGATTTATCATAAAACATGAAAAAAGTGTTGTGCGTAAACGGAATTCCATAAAGTTTGTCGTCGATGGTAACAGTGTTTACAACCGCCTCCGCCATTGTGGATTTAACCATTTCTTCTGTCGCTCCGCCCAATTGCGCGATTGCGCCCGCGGCGATAAGTTCTTGTATTTGATCGTTTGCGAAGAAGTACACGTCGCCGGCAGCTTGAACGTCCTTTAAGATCTCGGTTTTTGCTGTGTCTTCGCCTTGTGCCTCGGTGGTAAAGGTGATATTCCATTCGGGGTGCGCCGCTTGGAATTGCGTTTCCATCTTCTCGATAGTGCCGGGATCGATTTGATTTTGCGGAACCCAGACTTTAAGCGCGACGCTTTCGCTCTGAACCCCTCCGGAGCATCCGACCAACATGGCGCTGCTGATCAGAGATGTTAGAAACAAAGTAGAAAAT
>JAISRJ010000292.1 GCA_031273705.1 Clostridiales bacterium | reverse complement strand
AAAAAGCTTTGGCAAGGGTATAGGGCAAGTTACTCTTCCATTAACGGATGGGTTTGCGGTAAAAGCTACTGTTCTGCTCGTCTCCGGACCAAATGACAATTCCATTCATAGAGAGGGTATTACTCCGGACGTTATCTACGACGGCGAAGATATAATCCAAGCCGCCGCCGCCTTAATACAATCCCCCAATCGCCCATAAGACGCGCGCCTTACAGCCCCGCTTTTGTTTTGAGTTCTTTCGTCTGGATACCGCAAACCGCGCTAAACGCGCAATAATCACAGGCTGTCTTGGCGCCTCTTTTATATGGCTGGGCTTCTATCTTACCAGAAACTATTTCATTGCCCAAAGATATAATCTTATCTTCAACATACGCGCGCAATTCCGTGAATGATTTTTCATCTATGGCCGAGGAGCTTTCGCTAATCTTCCCGCTTTTAAGCACAGATACAGGATATATTTCTGACATTCCCGAATTTTTCGATGCAACCGAATCTAGAGAGTCTATCAGATCTTTATCTTTCAGCAGCAGCCCGGTCATTTTAAAAGCCTTTAACAGCTCCTCCGGGGAATTTTCGCTGACAATCGGATCATTTATATTAAAATAGAAGACCCCACCGGGGGAAAGTTCTGTTTCTATATTTTCAAACAGCTCTTTCCCATTTTTTATAATCGCGTCTAAATACATCATCAATTGCAGTTGAGTTCCATAATATAGATCATCCAGACTAAATTTTACATTACCGGATTTATAATCAATAATCTTCACATATCGTTTACCATTACAATCGCAAATATCAACGCGATCGATTCGCCCGGTAAGTATCAATTTTCTCTCGCCGTTAAGGCTTACGTTTATCCCGGTCAGAGGGGTATTGCGAAAATTCAGCTCCGCGCTTACAGGCTCAAATCTGCCTCGCTTTATATGTTCGGTCAATGCCCATACAGAGCGCCGGCAAACACGCCTTACCCGTTCCAACATATATGTAAATCGGGCAGAGCTGGCAAAAGCGGGCATTTCCGGACTTAACTCTTTCAAACAAATATCCGTTAGCTCAAAAATTTGCTCTTCGTCCAAGTCACGCCATTTAACGCCCTTTTCATCCAGCTTGCGACAGAACAGTTCCAGCACGGCATGAAATAGGTTCCCTAAATCCAAAGGACTGACAGTAAATATTGCTCTCTCCCGCACACGAAGATTATACCGCAGAAAATAGGCAAACGGGCATTCGGCATAACGTTCCAGTCTGGATACGCCGGTAATCAATTCTTTTCCGTATAATCGCCGGGTAGAGCGTTCGGTTAATTTGCGCGGCGTTTCACTTCTCTTTATAAAATATTCGATTTTTGATATTGTCGCCGATGTGTCCGGGTGCTGTTTCAAAAGCCCGTAAATATCCTTTTGAACGTTGCTCATTTCCTCGCCGGTCATGTGTTTCCTTATTATATGGCCTATGTTATTCAGCATGGGCATAGCGGCTGTAATATCATCGGATTCAATGGTTTGCTCTTTCAAGCCGGGAAACATCCGCAAAATATCGGTTACTATTTTTGATGGCTTTAGGCTTTTGCCCGCGTCGCTAAGAGCGTAGGATACACGTAGAATTTCAGAAGGCTTGGAAATGGCGCAATAGGCTAAAAATCTTTCTTCCATACTAAAGCGAAATCCATCAGACGCCGACGCCAGCTCAAGACCGTTTTTAGCAAAGGCAGATCGCTCTTCATTGCTCAACAAACTTTTATCCGGAGCGGGTTTGGGCAGTAATCCGTCATTTGCCCCCAAAATTATCAGAACTTTTATCTCTGGCAATCGTGAGCGGGTTAGATCGGCGACGATTACTTGATCTACAGAAGGCGGTATCATACCCATATCTGTCGATGAAAGCCCCGCCTCCAAAATTTTGGCGAACTCCGCAACGGTAACAACCGTGTCTCCGAGTATTTCCACCAACTTATCAAATATGGCTGTCAGCTTACCCCAAATCTGTTTATGTTTACCGGTATAATCCGGCTCGGTTTCGTAGTCACTGTATTTTATCCAGTTTTCCAAGGTTTGCGTTACGCTTAGATGATCAAGCAATGAAAATATATCTTCTGAAAAAGAGCGTACAGTTTGCCTTTTAGCGCCGCCGACAGCGGAGCGAAACGGAGAGAGCGCGTCTCTTACACGTTCCTTAATGCGCGAGATTGTTTCTGAAGAGTTATTTCGATAAGTCCAGTCCCTCTGCCATTGCCAGCCTTTAATTCCATAAGCCAGTACATAATTTTCCAGTT
Source organism: Clostridiales bacterium (assembly GCA_031273705.1). GTDB lineage: Bacteria > Bacillota > Clostridia > Lachnospirales > WQUN01 > JAISGK01. The sequence goes on along the minus strand of JAISRJ010000292.1, from coordinate 3,047 downwards.
TATCAATATCATGCCGATCGATATCTGTCAGTCCCGTGCGCAGAAAACGAAACACACTTTCATAGGACCAATTCTTTACAGCGACATCTATTGCAGCTCGGATTAATTCTGTAAGCGGATGTGATAGAATATCCTCCCGTATATCTATAAACACAGGAATATTATAAGAATGAAAGACCCTTTTTATAACGCGCTCATATCCGGGTAAATCGCCTGTAAGTAAGGCGGCGTCCCTATAATGAAAATTTTTTTGACGCATTACTTCTAATAAAAATCGCGCCGCGGATTGAACTTCTGATTCTCTGTCACTCGCGATAAGAATTGTAATCGCTTCATCCCGTGATGAAGAACTTACCGGTCGTATGCCAAAAAAATGTTTCCGAAAGAAATCCAAATCACCATATGATTGTTTATCTTCTAAGAGAACAGCGGAATCAATCTTTACGCCTTGACTGCCTGCCATCGCGGTTAGTTGATTTACAGTGTGTTTTGACTCAAAGAAAAAATCATTGTGGCGGAGATTGTTGAATGAAACGGCCGTTTCATTTAGTGTGGCTGTAACAGTAACGGATTCCGCAATGTTAAGAATAGAGCCAAAAACGCGCCGCTCCTGGAGTGTGAAACTGTGAAACCCGTCTATCCAGACATGAGCGCCGGCTAAATCGCCGCTCTGCGATAAGCGGCCGGGCAGCAGATCCAAGGCCGAGTCCAGCATAAAGTATCGCTCGTTTAGTATCAAGTTATATTTATTATAAATAAGATATAGATCAGAGAACTTTGCCGCTAAGGATTCGGAATAGCTGGAATTTTTTACGCCGTTTGCTAATTCAAGTAAATGCTCCGGTCTTATACCATACTTATAAAATTCTTTAAATATATTCGACAATCCGAAAATAAATCCTTGTTTGTCCGCGGCGCGGCCGTAGAGGATTAATTCACCGGAAAGATCCATGACGATTTTTCGCAGCAGCATGTTTTTACCCACATCGTCCAAAAAAGTGCCCTGTGGAGCGCCGGTTGACGCGAATAACCTAAAAGCCATTCGCTGAAAGCTCAGAACGCGAGCGGTCGTGGCTTGAGATAAATAAGCCGTTAGCAGTCTTTCCGATTGCAGAGTAAATTGTTCCGGTACCAGATAAATTCTGTTATCGGCGTCGCTATGGGTTATCTCTTTAATACATCGCAAAGTTTTGCCCGACCTTGGAAGTCCAAAAATATATTTTAAACTCATATTTTCTCCTTATGGGTAAGAAACGTTAGTATATTTTTCTCTAACTGATAATATCATATAAAGAACATTTTCTCCAGCAATAATAAGGAGGGCAACAATGGCCGGAACGAGAATTTTTGTACTTCAGATGAAAGATATAATCAAAACGGCGGTATTCGCGATATTAGGCTTGGCGCTGATTTTGCTGTTAGTTTATCTGTTTGTGCCTAAAAAGCAAGTACAAGAAGGTCCAGCGGCAGGGTCTGGCGCGACCTACATACCCGGAACATATTCCGCGGAAATTTATCTTAACAACAGTCCGATCGAGGTGGATGTCACTGTTTCCGATGAAGAAATACTCATGGTTGAGCTTGACGGCTTAGACGAAACACAGGAAGCTTTTTTCCCGCTCTTTGAGCCTGTAATGGATGATATATCGAAAGAAATTTTAGAATACCAGACTACTCAGTTAATGCCGTCCACAGAAAGCCCCGTAACCGGACAAATGATTCTGGACGCGGTGGAAACTGCCTTGGATAAGGCGCGTGTGGATCATAAAATCCAAACAGCCGGAATTTGGTAAAATAAAACAGCCTCATGAAAAGGGGCTGTTTTTGTTGGTAAAGTTGTAAGATAAAATGCGCTGATTGCCTTCCTATTAAAATATTATATCATGAAATGAATACCTGCCTTGATAGAGTCCTGATTATGTCAATACCATCCCATATCAGCGAAAAATCTAATGTTTTTCCAACCGGAGTAACTCTGTCAATTCCGCCTGGTACACTATCAATTACAAACTTGCGCAGTTCTTCAGAGTTAACCCCAATATAAGATAATGTTTGGCATTTTATTCCACAAACAGGAAGCATGTCGCGCAGACTTTCAGCCTCATACTCATAAAAATACCCACTATTTTCCAGATGATCTGAAATCTCAGGCGTTATATTTTCAACTGCGACTCGAACGATTTTATAATTACGCGTTAGCTCAATCTTACATTTGTGATCAGCGGCATACATGTACATCGCGGTCAATTTATTAACGGTTTGAACAGCCTGTAAATCGTAGTCGTCCAGTCTTTGATATACCGCGTCCCAAAATACCTCTTTGGCTTCCGCAATTTTGTTTCCAAGCCAAAAGACAAATCTCGGCGCCGTACAGGCGTTCTGGTCAGTAAGGTAAGTGTCGTTGAAAAAATCACGGGCGGTTTGGCTTTTATCATATTCAGCAAGATATCTGTCAGAGTTAATAACACAAATCGAATACCTATCCGGAAATGTAATTTCATTTGACCTTGCCATAAGCGGTGATTTTCTTATTTCAGACACAGTTCTGTCGCCGCCCCAGATTACGCGAGAGTTGCATAACATACTTAGGGCGTCTGTTAGCATACTATTATGTTCATATCTGATTAAGCACAAACGCTTAATTATTACTGGGAATTTCTCAAGAATTTTGTTAATTGCCGTACAAATTAGCCGTGTTTGTAAAAAATCTTTTGAGGGAAGTCTTACAATACTCGCGTTTCCCGCCAACATTCCCGCGATTAGCGTGTACGCGAAGTTTACGGGAACATTGGACGGCGCTCTATGAAAAGCTACTCCGCGTCCGAATCTCATATCGTCGGAATATTGCTTTTTAAGATATTGCAAGTTGGCGTTTCTACACCAAAAAGCGAAGGTAATAACATCGGGGAATACCTTAGCCTCGGGCATTTTAAGCAATTCCGACGACAGCGCCCCAAAAAAACCTAGCACTTGCGCGTCAAATATATGTAACGCGGGTAATTTTGGCATATCGGTCAGTATTTCTACATTGCCGGAAATAAACTCTA
>JAISRJ010000277.1 GCA_031273705.1 Clostridiales bacterium | reverse complement strand
CCGCGATATAATGTATTAAGTGATTCGGAAGTGAGAGCTTCGCCTTCCTCACTCATTTTATGCGCTAACATTTCAAACTCCGCAAACATGGTTTGACGAAAGACTGTGCCTTTAAATTGTTCCAAAAAATAATTGACCAAATATTTACTCATTGTTTTATCGGTTGTGGTTTTGCGCAGATACTCCATCAGCAAAGCCTCGTTTACCGTAGAGGCTATCTCCGCTAAAAATATTGTGTGATCACCATACATGTACGGCTGCGTGTTCCAGGTGTAAAAGCTATGCATGGCGTGACCGAGTTCGTGCGCCAGAGTAAACATATCACTGATTTTATCCGCGTAATTAAGCAGTACAAACGGATGACAGCCGAACGCTCCCCAACAATAGGCCCCGCTGTGCTTACCCTCATTTTCATAAACGTCTATCCAACCATTTTCATAGGATGCCTTTATGGCGTCCGTATAATCATCCCCCATAACCGACAACGCTTTTAATACAGTTTCCTTTGCGGTGTGGAAGGGGCATTCGGTATTTACCCCCGAAACAATTGGCGTGTACACGTCATACATATGCAATTCGTCCACTTTAAGAGCTTTTTTGCGCAAATTGACGTACTTGTGCATATACGGTAAAAACTCGTGAACAGTTTCGATCAGATTCGTATATACTTCCGGCGGGATATTATCACGAGATAGTGAGGATTCCTGTACGGAAGCGTATTTACGAGCTTGAGCGAAGAAATGATCGGCTTTTACACTTGCGCTGTATGTCGCCGCCAGAGTATTTTTTAGTTTGATATATGCCGCGTACATTGTCTCGAAGGCGTTTTTGCGCACGTCGCGATCAGGTGATTCTATCATTGCTCCATACCGCCCGTGGGTCAGCTCAACTTCCTGGCCGGTTTCATCCTTTATTACGCCGAATTTCATATCGGCGTCATTAAGCATAGTAAAGATACTATCCGGAGCGGCGGCGAGTTCCTGCGCGTTAGCCAGTGTCTCCTCCAGTTCGGGTGATAAGATATGCTCTTTGCGCCGCAGAAGGTTATTAAAATAGTGGGAATAGATTTCAAGCTCTGGCACGTCCTTTATAAAGTCTGCCAAAGTCTTTTCATCCAGGGACAGCAAAGCAGGCTCGACGAAGGATATTGTTGATGAGAGCCGGGTTAAAATATTTTCAGCTTGGTCCGCCATACCCTGATATACGGGATTTGAGCCGTCCTCATGGAACTTCATGTTAGCATACACATACAGATTTTCCAATATATGGCTTAGGCGATTGCGCTCGTTTAGGCAAGCTAACAGAGAGACGGCGGAATCTGTGAAATTATTCTTATAATCGCTAAACGAACCCATCTCATCTTTCAAATTCTGTGCTTGACTTTTCCAAATTTCGTCGCTTGCCATCAAGTCGTTGATATGCCATTTATACGCTATGTCTATTTCCCCGCGTTTCTTTACCGCGTCGGCCAATCGTTTACCTCCTTAGCTTTCAGATTTTTCCTATTTTCCTATACTCGCGAGTATAAAGTATAATGCTTATGACAGAAATTGTCTACGAGTTTAGTTTAATTTTTTTGGGGCAAATTTTTTTGGGGCTACAATTTTTTTGGGGCTACTTGACAAGCAATTGCGCCGAATATATAATAACAAATATTTTGAAATAATACGGTCGCGGTCCCATTAGCTTCAGCTTGTGGGCGTGTTCACACATTGGGCTGTCGCCAAGCGGTAAGGCAACGGACTCTGACTCCGTCATTTCGCAGGTTCAAATCCTGCCAGCCTAGGTCAGTATAGCTTTAAAGCGAAAAAAAGCTAAATATATTTTGTCATCAAATTTCCAAGCGCTTGTAAGAATAGTTTTTCTATTTTCAAGCAAAATATAATCGTATCCTTGTACCTTACTCAAGAACAACAGCTAAGCTGTAAATGAATTAATAAGGAGCGATTATTTTGAATAAGAAGCTTTTTGCATGGTTGGTAATTTCGGCAATGTTGATCGGCGTTCAGCGCGTGACGATACTTGACGCCGCTGAAGGCGGATTTACAGATATTGCCGGGCATTGGGCACAGGATTATATCGAAGAATTTGTGGAAAGCGGCGCCTTATCGGGATACTCTGACGGCACTTTCAAACCGGATTCCTATTCTACACGTGCGGAAACGGTTACTATGTTTAACAAGTTTTTCAATATAGCCGGTTCCGGTTATGCGAAATTCTCAGACGTTAAACCAAATGACTGGCATTATTTTCAAGTAGGGGCTGCTTTCGAGAAGGGTTATATAGCCGGATTTCCGGATGGTACCTTCCGCCCGAATCAAAATGTCACCCATTTGCAAGCTTTGATTATGCTTTACAAGTTGCTGGGTTCTCCGGAATATAGTGATGTGACAAATCTAAGCTCATTTGCGGATTACAATCAGATTCCCGCCGATAATCCTTTATATAGGCAAGTTGTCGCCTATATGGTTTCGGAAGGCGTTATAAACGTGTATCCCGATAACACTTTACGCATAAATAATTCCGTTTCACGCGCGGAATTAGCTTCTTTATTGCATAAGGTTGGAAAAATGATGCTGGATAACGCGCAGATTACACCGGCTATAAGTACTTCTCCGTCGCCGACAGACGGCGCTG
>JAISRJ010000250.1 GCA_031273705.1 Clostridiales bacterium | reverse complement strand
AAAACCAGACGATAATATATGACTCCAAAACCGGAGAATTAATGGCACCCGATGTGATTAATTCTCCCTATAGAACAGTATGGGGGTACATTGACCGCCGGGATAAAACAAAAGCTTTTTATCCGTATTATCCGTGGGTAGCAAAGCAGAAATATTTTACCGATTATGTTGGCGGGAAACGATTAAATTACTCAAGTAACGCCGCCTATCAAGTAACAAATCCCGGAACGGGCGAGAAGTTTATTAAATATAGGCTGACACGCGATACCGAGTATTATGCTGCCAACGGTACGAGTCTAGGGACGCTTAGACAGGGCACGCATGTTGGGTTAATGCGTTCCGTCACAGGCGATAAATTATATGACTGCATATGGATGTATACATATCAACTGAATGATAAATGGCTCAAACCAAAAGATGGTTACTGGCTAAAAATTGATTTTAGCCACGGCACAAGCGTGGCAAATAGAAATATTCAGTGAAAATAATTCAGTGAAAATAATTTAGTAAAAATAGGTTGGTTAAAAGAAAAAGCCGCTCATGTAGTATACGGGCGGCTTTAGTTATGCCTAAATACGACAATTCCGCTTATTTTGGATTATATTGTCGCACGATTGTTTATACGGATTAGATAAAAACAGTTGATATTTTATACCAATTAGAATACACTGGTATTATCAACAAGAAACATACACAAAATGCTGAAATCCAATTTAAAAGGAGGGCAGTCCGGTTACGGGAACTGGCAAGGAGTTTACCGCAAATAAACGTCTTGCCTCCCATAACCATGTATCATGGATAGATCAAGACCATCCATGAAAAATAATAGCTCTTTAATTTAGAGTTGTCAAGTTTTGATCTACCCATGATAGTCACCCGTCGAAAACAACAACGATGATGGAGGTTATCATGAAAAAGTTTTTAGCAACAATTATGGCGGTATTGTCAATCATGTCTACCGCGGCTACCGCTAATGCGGTTGAGTATAAACAAGTCGTAGTAGAACCGGAATTTGGCAACTATGCCATGATTTCAATGTACAAGGGCGAAATACCTGTTTATGAAAAGGTAGTCCCATCCGTTCTTAGAACCCGTAAGACTGCTGGTGGCAAAGTAGTCGGATATATCAATTATAAAGATTGCTATATCCAAAGGAAACCCCGCCTAGAGAGCGACACCTATTATGAAGTGGTTATTTATCAGACGAAAAAAAGCATCACTGCGAAGGGGAAAGTTGAGTATTCAGCCGATACAATTTGGGGGTATATTGACAGGCACAGGATAACAACCAATGGCGCAGAGTATCACAACTGGGTATCGCAGCAGAAATACTACACGGATTATAGGGGCGGGAAGGACTTGGATTCCACAACGCGAGCATCGTATTGGACTATACATCCAACGTCCCATGCACGGTTCATGGTGTTTAGGATAGAACGAAAAACCGCTATTTTCGATTCATATGGAGAGCGCATAGGTGCATTAGAAAAAGGTGCTACAGTAGGACTGAAAGAGTCAGCCACTGGCGAAAAAGGCTACGACAAAATTTCAGCATACACCTATAAGGACCCAAAAACAGGTAAATGGGTTGAGCATAACGGCGGATACTGGCTACAGTTAGATTTTACTATGGGCAGTAATACCGAATTTAGGAGCATCCAATAAGTTTCACGGAAAATCCAACTGCCTAAAATCGGTCGGATTTTTTGTCTTTATTTATATTTGTTTGTCATACGATTATTAATCAATTGCTAATATTATTATCGACTTAATTAACAATTGCTGATATAATTAAACCGAAGCCAACATAACACAAAAAAAATGCTTAAAAGCTAGTAAATTCAACTAAATAGAGCGCGGCGTGGAGGGACGGACAAAGTATAAACTTACTATTGGCAACTTTTATAAAAATACTTATAAGAGAGGTTTTATACAAGACCGTCACCGTCTGTCACCACGCAGCGCTGGCAAGAATTTATGCACTTTAACTATCACAAATGAAAATAAGGAGGTGAATAATTTGAGATTAAATATCGACTTGAAAAAGGTTGCATTGAGACAAGCCGAACAAAAATTGACCATTAAAGATTTAGCCAGCATGGCAGGGCTGTCAATTACCGGTACTCGCAATATCTTGGATGGTCGGTGTCACCCAAGGGTAGATACGGTCGGAAAAATTGCCAAAGCATTAAATATCGAAGCATTCGAACTACTAATCCATGATCAGCAGGGTGCGACACAATGCCAAAAGTGCAAGCACTGGTACAGCATGGTAGAACAAAAGCTTATCCCGCCCGGGTACAGGGAGAACTAAAAAATCAGGAGGTTTATGATGACAGCAACAACGCCTTGCACAAAAGATTTTGACACGCAAGATGTACTAGACATTATCAAATACAGCGGGATGGTTAAGTCCGCCATGCGAGGCGTACAAAGGGCGAAAGAATTTCATTACACTAATCGACTATTTGAAGATACTTTAGAAAAACAGATAAACGATTTTATGTGTAGTAAGCCCGGTATCAAAATTATCGCCCTACAATACTGCATATCCCACAATCAAGGCATGTATACCAGCGATTATGACAGATACGCTTTGCTTATGTACGAAATCGCTGGTGTGGAATGAGAGAGGGCGCGGCGATCAAGTTGATGGAGAAATCCGGCGCACGGCTTAGAACATGCTTTGCTGATGGCAGCTTATGGCTGTCAGATGGCGCTATGATTATTAGGCTGTCAAGTGCGGATAAGATAGCCCACCGCCGTTGGTACGACGGAGCTATAGATATAAAGCTCACGGAAGCTATTCGTTACCATCTAGACACGAAATATCCGCTGATATGGCATTTAAATGGAGTCATATACAACGTCAAAAGTCTATTAATGTGCGGCAATGCCACGGCGGCGCTGTTGGATAAATTCCCGACGTTGTTTCCGCGTGCTGAATTTAGATCATTTCAGCAAGTAACGGACGGCGGCGAGTTTATTATATACGAGAGCGGCAAGCTAACGGCGATACTGCCAGCATACCGTTTAGCGGTCGAAGAACAGGATACGGCTGATAAAATTAGTGAAATGCTAAACTGCCGGTTATGGCGGACTTGGGAAAAGCAAAAAAGAAAGCCCCTATAAGCGAAAAAAAATGGGTTATAAAGATGCAAGAACTACAGATTTTTAAGGATTCTGCTGAAACTGTCACCCCTTTGCGCGGAAAAACTTGGATACGCAAAGCCCCACGATGCAATATCGCACCATTGCCGGTACTTATGTCAAAGCCAACATAATATCCGATGGTAGGCTGCAAACCAAAGACAAAGGCGCGGTTGCCGCTGCTTAATAGCCGGTGGCCGCGCAGAAAAGATGTAAGAGAATATCAGTGAAGGAGGAATAAGTGATGATAACTATCATGGAATTTTATACCGATTGGTGCGAACCCTGCAAAAGGCTTTCTCCTATATTGGACGAAATCGCGGAAGAGTACGCAGGGCGCGTAAATGTCGAAAAAATCAATGCTTATGAAAACCCCGATGTAGCAAATAAGTATTATGTCCAATGCGTCCCAACTGTAATATTTCTGCAAGACGCCGAAATTATGCGCTGTGAATATCACTTTATGAGCAAAGAAGATTTGCGGGAAGCGATTAAGGAGATTGAAACACACTGCTGACATAGATAACCAGTGGTAGGGAAATACCGGTTATTTCCTCTCAATGTGGTCACACAGAAAAGAATAACCGCACAAGGCAAAACTATTCCCTTTGCTTGAAATGTGGTTTACGGCTAATGCGGATTATACAAACGAACCTATAAACTTTTGCCCAAAATGCGGCAGACTGTTCATTATCCAAGAGCGCGATGATCGGAACAAAATTTCTAAATATGAGGAGAAAATCAAAGATGGAAATAACAATCAAACTTGACGCGACACCGGCGCTACTAAACGCGATCAATGCTTTAGCCGTCGCATACGCATCAAACATTCAGCCCCCAATACCAGCCGCTGCGGGGCAGGTTGCACTTGAGCCACAAATTCCGAAAGCGGAGGTTCCGAAAGCAGAAATTCCACAGGTGGAAATTCCACAGGTGGAAATCCCACAGGTGGAAATCCCACAAGCGCAAGTTTCGCAAGCCACACAAGCAGAAACTATCTCGCTGGAAACATTCCGGAAAACCATAGGCGATAAGAGCCGGGTAAGCGCTGCCAACAAGGAAAAGGTGAAAGCCGTGTTGACCGCTCACGGCTATGCAAAGGTAACACAGGTGCCCCCGGAGGAACGGGAGTCAATTATGGCTGAACTGGAGGCCATATAAAAAATGGCGCACGCTTTATTATCCCCCTCTGCGGCATCGCGCTGGATGACTTGCCCGCCCTCCGCGCGGCTGGAAACTAAGTTTGAGAATACGACAAGTGTTTATGCGGAAGAAGGCCTTTTAGCTCACTCCCTCGCTGATGCGTTATGCAAATATTCCGTAGGAACCTTAATTGGTGAAGATTTTGCAACCGTTCTTGGGCAGATAGGTCATAGTCAATACTACAATTCTGAAATGCATGGTTACATAGATGCCTACAGCCAATATGTAGCTGAATGCTTCGCGACGGCTAAAGCAAGAACGGGCGATGCGGTGATAGAAACCGAGGTGAAATTTGATCTTAGAAAATACATACCCGACAGCTTTGGAACAAGCGATGTTGTTATTATCGGCGACGGAATTATGCAGGTCATTGACCTGAAATATGGTCAAGGCGTTCCCGTTGATGCCGAAAACAATAAACAAATGATGATTTACGCGTTGGGAGCGCTGGAGAAATACGACTTTTTATACGACATACACACAGTAAATATGACTATTTATCAGCCTCGGCTTGACAATATATCCACTTGGGATTTGCCGGTTGAAGACCTGCGCGAATGGGCTGAAACGGAGTTAAAAGTTAAGGCCGCTCTCGCCTATGACGGAGCTGGGGATTATAAAGCGGGCGGTCATTGCCGATTTTGCCGCGCAAAAGCGATATGCCGGGCACGCGCCGAGGAAAATCTTCGTTTAGCACAGTACGAGTTTAAGCAGGGACCGCTTTTATCGGATGAAGAGATTGGCGACATATTAAAAGTCTCTGAAAACTTGAAAAATTGGGCTGAAAATGTGGCGGCGTATGCGCTGGAACAAGCTATTTCAGGGACACAATATGAGGGCTGGAAACTGGTGGAGGGCAGAAGCAACCGCATAATTAGCGATGAGACCGCGGCGGTTGAAACTCTGGAGGCATTGTATCCTCCGGAGAAAATATACAATAAAAAGCTCAAGGGCATCGGTGATCTTGAGAAGCTCATGGGTAAAAAGGCGTTTAATGCCTCGCTTGGCTCTTTAATTATAAAACCGC
>JAISRJ010000207.1 GCA_031273705.1 Clostridiales bacterium | reverse complement strand
GATTACCAGCGGCAGCTTGCAGAATAGAAAGCCCCATTCTTCCGAAACATCCGTGCAAAATTATTTTAGTCACGCGATTAACCCATAGTTTTTCATAACTTGCGCCAACTGCGCCTTGTGTTCGCCATCCATTTCAAACAGCGGGGCGCGATAACCACCCACATCATAACCCATCAAATTAAGCGCCGCCTTTATAGGTACAGGGTTTACATCGCAGAATAATCCCCTCACTAATCCCAACATACCTAACTGTATATCGCGGGCGGTTTTTACGTCTCCGGAAAGATATGCCGTCGTCATATCGTGTACTTGTTTGGGAATAACATTCGCCGCTGTCGAGATAACACCCTTGCCGCCGAGTGACATAACAGGCACAATATAATCGTCGTTTCCCGCGTAAATATCCAGATTATCACCACACAATTCGGCTATTTCCGCTATCTGCACGATGTTGCCGCTTGCCTCTTTTATTCCGACTACAGTATCTATTTGGGAAAGAGCCTTGGCGGTTTCTGGCAGAATATTAAGCCCCGTGCGACTGGGGACATTATAGATAATAATAGGTAAATCCACGGACGCCGCATGAAGTCGATAGTGTTCGACTAATCCTCGTTGAGAAGTTTTATTATAATACGGGGTAACAAGCATCAGTCCATCCACACCCGCTTTTTCTGAATCGACACACAATTCAATCCCGTGTTCAGTGTAGTTACTGCCTGCCCCCGCCAATACCGGAACACGCTTGCGGGCGATGCTGACCGCGACACGAATAGTTTCGATTTGTTCTTCGTCCGAAAGCGTTGAAGCTTCGCCTGTTGTGCCGCAAATTATAAGAGCGTCGGTATGGCTGTCGATTTGGAATTCGATAAGTTTTTCCAGCATGTCAAAATTAACTTTCTTATCATGCGTAAATGGTGTTACCAAGGCAACGCCTGATCCGGTAAAAATACTCATAAGCCCCTCCTGGCATATTGCGGCGCAATAAAAAATCGGCGAAAACGCCGATTGAGTCCGCAGTTACTAATATATCGCTGGAAAAGCATTATGTCAAGAATAATTAATTCTGTCTTACTCTCTTCTTACGACCTTTAAACATAGCATAAAGACACGTTACCGCGATCAACTGCGCCAATACAATGAGGATAAACCATGAATTTTCGTCGCCGGTCGTGGGATTGCCTTTGTCTTCTTCTATGTGCTCTTCTTCCTCTACGTCTTTATCCGATTCTGTATCTTCTTCAGCGAGTGACGAATCAACATATTCTTCGTTCTCCGAAGAGTTTCCGCCATACGACGAAACTTCTTCTTCATAATTGAGCGACTCGTCAGCCGGTATCTCCGGCGTAGGCGTGGCGATAGGAGCAAAGGCAATCTCCTCGGCATTATTTTCAGAATCCGACGGATACGTCGGTATGTAAATAGGTGCGTTGGAGTTGTCATAGACGTTATATGACGGAATAAAACCCGGCATATAGTTTTTAGAGTAATAATCGTCGTTATTTTTGGCGTTTGGATCCGTAGGAATAGGAGTTATGCAAACCTTACTGGACGCGTTGCCTGTTCCATTGCTATGAATTGCGGTAAGATCCAGCTTGCTATTCAGATCATTTCCGTTTAAATCACGCATAACACCGGACTCGTCAATAGTAAACGGCAATTCCATTAAAGTCCAGTCGTTTAGCTTAGTGTCTGTAACAGGGGTATTTTGAAGCCAAAGTTGTGTACACAATACATATGTGCCCGGTTTAAAATCGTGTGTCAGGTTGAATTTTTCATCTATCGCGCTACCGGCGAGCTTTGATTTTAGATCCGCGCCCATACTGGAAAAGGCATATGTATACTCAAACCAAGTAGTGGCGGTAGAATTGCCGTTCGCGTCCGCGGTATAAATTCTGGTATAAAAATTGTAGTAATCAGAGTCGATAATCGAATCGCTTTGAGAGTAATCTATATTTTCGGAAATATAACGTAAAGTTATACCAAAAGTTGTAGTCGCCGCATAGGCAGAGGTTACCATTGTAATGAGTATTGACGTACTTAAAAGCAGTGATGTAATTATCTTTAGGTAAAGGCGCGTTTTTTTTTGCATATCCTCACTCTTTCAAATAAGATTATTAAATATTTATTACTAACAAAAGACATTTCGTCAGCTGTATTGACCTAAATAGCGGATATCAGCAGCTTAGGCGTTTGAAAATAAATTGGAATGTCTTATGGTGGTAGTATATCACTCTGCAATAAAGGAAGCAATTAAACTTTTTTCCTTATTTGGGTATTATACTATATATATGTAAAGTGTGGAAGTTTGGTTATAACTTAGAAGATTATGAAAAATCTCCATTGGATATTGTCGATGAGACTAAAGAATCCACACATGGCTTTATTTTAGCATAATTCAAAGACAATTCGCGCTATCGCAAGTATGTTTGAAGCCGAATCAAAGAAAAACAATTAGAAACTATTGTTAATTCGTCCTATATATGTTATACTAAATTCCGATAAATAATTCTTTTTATCGACAATCGCATAACGGGATGTATCAATCGTTTGCGATTACAGCAAAGGGATTGGAGGACGACAACGTGAGATCCAGAACACTTAGTGAGATATTATTGGAAACCAACCTTATTTCACCAGATAAGTTAAAATCAGCTAATAGCAAACGGGTGTTATCCGGGGAGAGCCTTTTGGAGTCTATATTAACCGATAAAATGGTCAGCTTTCCTGATCTTTCTTATATATTGGATAAACATTATGGTATTCCTACCTGTGATCTTAATGAAACTACTCCCGAAAAAAACGCTTTGATTCTATTGGATTATTCTTTTTGTATGCGATATAAAGTTATTCCCATTCGCATATCGGGGTTTAGATTGGTAGCCGCTATGCGCGATCCTATCAATAATCGAGTTCACGATGATATATTTGCAAAAACAGGTTGCCGTATCGAAGCTTATTTCGCGCCGGAAGACATGATTCTATCATCCATACACCAATATTACGGAAAAGATCGGATTGAAAAACTGTCAGAGACTTTGGTTCAGGAGTCATCACATAATATGCCCGTTCAGGTTTTGCCTGACGTAACCGACGCGCCTGCGGTCGCGCTTACAGACAGTTTGCTGGATGCGGCCGCCGCTTATCAGGCGAGCGACATACATATTGAAGTTTTGGAAAACTATGTTCGGGTGCGGTTTCGTGTGGATGGTCATTTGCGAGTATTCAAACAATTGGATCCCGCTCTGCTGCCCAACATTATCGCTCGGCTTAAAGTAATGAGCAATTTGGATGTTTCGCAAAAGCGTCTTCCGCAGGATGGCCATTTTTATAAAACGCTTGGAAGCGCAAACGTAGACTTTCGACTGAGTACCATACCCACGTATTTTGGGGAAAAGGCAGCCATCCGTTTGATATATAAAGATAAGGCATGGATGCCAAAAGAAGCTCTTGGGTTTGAAGAGCAAGATTTGGAACAAATATCGGCGCTGTTTAATAATCCGTATGGCGCCGTTCTATTAACCGGCCCTACGGGGTGCGGCAAGAGTACTACTCTGTCCAGCTTTTTAAGTTCGCTTAACGATGATAAACGGAATATAGTAACCATAGAGGACCCGGTAGAGCATGTTATTCCCGGAATAACGCAAATTAATGTTAATCCAAAGGCGGGATTGACGTTTGCGAACGCCCTGCGTTCTATTCTTAGGCAAGACCCGGATATTCTGATGGTTGGTGAGATTCGTGACGAGGAAACCGCGCAGTTGGCTATTCAAGCCGCTATTACGGGGCATTTGCTGCTTAGCACTTTACATACATATGACGCCGCCTCTACCATTACGCGATTGGCTGACATGAATGTCCCCGGATACTTAACCGCCGCGGCTTTAAGGGGAATTATATCTCAGCGCCTGGTACGCCGGATTTGCGAGTCGTGCAAGACGCAGAAGCACATTTCAAAAGAACACGCCAAGCTGCTGGATCTGCCCGAAAATACAGTAGTAAGTGAAGGCGTCGGCTGTCCCCGCTGCGGCAACACGGGATACAAAGGCAGAGTAGCTGTCTACGAGTATTTGATTATTGACGACGAATTAAGCGCGCTTATCGACAGTAAAAGCGGGCTTGCCGACATTAGACTTTATCTTGCCAAAAAGCAGTTTGTTTCTATATTAGAAACCTCAATAAAGAAAGTTATTCAGGGTGTCACTACCACCAATGAAGTTATATCAAATGTGATATTTTCATAAAAATTATGCCTATGCTCCCAATTCCGAGACCGAATATATTGAACCTGGATCTGGCGGATTTATTAGATATTTCTCCCAGCCACAGAGATTTGAGTTTAGTATGCCGAAGCTTGTCATTTATTTTAAAAGCGGGTGTCAAACCACATCAGGCCATTCCAATTTTGTCGGCGCGGATAAAAAACAAACGCCTTCAAACAATATTAGCGAATATACATAAACATCTGCTGAAAGGCGACAGTCTGTATGCCGCGATAAATTCCTCACCTTTCCCTAAATTGATTGCCGGGCTTTGCCATGTGGGCGAGCTTACGGGTCGCCTGCCGGATGTATTTTCTAACCTGGCTGACTATTATGAAAAATCGGATAAGTCGCGCGGCGCGATGACAGGCGCTTTGATTTACCCCGCGATAGTCGCGATTGCGGCTTTTGCCGTTATGATAATGTCCGTTATTGTCGTGCTGCCGGGTTATTCGTCCATATTTGCCGCCGAAGGTATTATTTTACCCTTGCCGACGCGGATTCTCATGTCATTCGGGGATTTTATAACAGATTATGGGCATTTAGTAATAATAGCTCTGGCGATTTTACTTCTGGGGTTATTCAGTTTTTCAAAAACTAAAAAAGGATTATACTTCTTTGGGTACTTGAAAGCGCATTTACCGATTATCAGGCGATTATATTTGAAGATTTTTAACTTGCGTTTTTGTCAGGGTATGGCTATGACAACCTCCGCCGGGCTTACTATAGTCGTCTCTATGGGTATTATGCGCGGGATGCTGGGAAACGAGTATCTTAATGAATATATGGAACAGATTATAAAAAAACTCGCCGAGGGGGATGAGTTATCCGATGCCTTGAGAGAAGTAAAATTTTTTGATCCATTGATACTAAGCATGACTAAAATAGGTGAAAACACAAATTCTTTAGACGAGACTTTTGAGCAATGCTCCTCATATTTTCAGGCCGACTTAGAGCGAGATACTCTTGTTATAGGCAGATTGGTAGAACCGGCTGTTACTTTACTGCTGGGGATCGTCACGGCGTTTATTATGCTGTCAATTATTCTGCCGACATTTCAATTAGTTAACGTGTATTAGAACCCTTATTTAGAACAAAAACTAACTCCCTTGGCGACCGGGCGCCAACATTATAATAATTCCAAAAACCGTGGGTACGACGCCTGCCAAATATCGGGCGTTTTGCGC
>JAISRJ010000197.1 GCA_031273705.1 Clostridiales bacterium | reverse complement strand
AATAATTGTAGGAGACGGGGACGATTCAGAAAGTGTTTTTCGTGCGGCTCGGAAGAAGAATGAAGAAGCGGGGATTGAGTATATCAATCCGGTAGGCCGCCGAACGGATGTAAATCAATTTTTACTTATCGGATACATTTTTGTGGGCATTAGCCGGGCGGCTTTAGAGGCTATGTCTATCGGCCTGCCGGTAATATTAGCGGGCGCTCCGGGATATATCGGTATCTTCGACGAATCGAAACTGCAAATAGGCATAAGTACGAACTTTACCTGCCGAAGCTGCGCCGAGGTGGACACCGCTCTGTTGGTAAAGGATATGAGTCAACTTTTAAATTTCCCCCCTTCAAAGCTGAAAAAGATGGGCGCGTACTGCCGTTCGGTAGTAGAGGAATATTATTCTGTTGACCGCATGTGCCGCGACGCGTTAATGCTGTACGAAACCATTAGATACCCGGATAAAAAGATTCACGCCGTTATTTCGGGGTATTACGGATACAATAATAACGGAGACGACACTGTTTTAAAAGCCGTTATAGAAGGTTTGCGCGCCAAACTTCCAAACGCGGAAATTACGGTGCTGTCCATGCGTCCGCGGCAAACCAGCGCGATTTACAATGTTAATTCCATAAACAGGTTTAATGTTATCGCCGTACGGCGAGCGTTAAAAAACGCCAAATTGCTATTGACCGGCGGCGGCAGTCTGATTCAAGACATTACAAGCACTCAATCACTTGTATACTATCTATGGCTTATCAATTGGGCGCATAATTTCGGCACCAGAAATATGCTCTTCGCGAATGGGATTGGACCTGTTAAGAAACCGAGTAATATTTCGAGAGTGAAAAAGACTCTTAACCAAGTTGATTTGATAACCCTGCGTGACGAATTATCTATGCAGACGCTGACCCGGTTTGGGGTTACCTCTCCTAAGATAGTCGTAACCGCGGACGCCGCTTTTAGTCTGGGCGCGATAAACCAAAGTGAAGTAAACAATCTTATTCGTGAGTTGGACTTAACCGGAAAAAAATTCTTTGGGATAGCCGTGCGGCGTTGGCGGTACAACATGCCGAATTTTGAAGATGAGATTGCGAAATTTTGTGATTATATCTCGAATAAATACCATTATACCGCGCTATTTTTGCCCATGCGACCGGTAGACGATACTGAAATTTCAAAACGAATAATGAACTTGATGAAGCAGCCGTCTGTTTTCCTGGGCGAGCGATACACGACCGACCAAATTCGCGGAGTAGTCGGCATGTCGGAGTTTGTGCTGGGGATGAGGCTGCATACTCTAATATACGCGGCGCTGACAGGAACGCCAGTAATAGGCTTAGTGTATGATTCTAAAGTAAAGGCGATGATGGAAGCTCTTAATCAAAACTATTACCGGCTGGTGGAGGATTTTCATTGGGAAGAACTGCGATCCTACGCGGATAAAATTCTCTCAAATCGACAAGCCGTAATAAAGCAAATTTTAGAAGCCGGTTACCGCGAAACGGAAAAAGCCGAGCAAAATACACGGCTGTGCTTGGAACTGATGAATAAAAAGCTTTTTTAAAACTGATATAACCTAAGGGGTGAAAACAATGATTGTTATAGGGGAAAAACTAAATAGCTCAATTCCTTCAACGCAAAAGGCTTTCGAGGAGCGTAACGAGCAGTTTATAAAAAATCTGGCGGTTAAGCAAGCCGAACGCGGCGCGGATTATTTGGATATAAACGCCGCTATGCTGCCCAACGAAGCGGAATTGCTTCTGTGGGCGGCGGAGTTGGCTCATGAAGCCGCGCCGGACGCGGGCATTACTTTGGATAGCGTAAACCCTGAAAGTGTCGCTTATGTATTGGAGCGCCTGGAACTTCCGCGCTTAATGATAAATTCTATAACGCTGGAGAAAAACCGCTTCGACTCTATGGTTAGGCTGGTAAAAAAATATAACGCGTCGATTATCGCCTTGCCGATTACGACATCCGAAATCCCGGACGACAGTGAGAAGCGAGTCGCCAACGCAAAAGCCCTCATTCAAAAACTTGAAAATGAGGACATAAGTCATGATAGAATTTTTATAGATCTGCTGTTTCAAGCCGCGGCCACAGACTATGAAGCCCCAAAAGCCGCTTTAATCGCGGCGGCGCGGTTAAGAGACGAATACCCAAACGTCCATCTAACGGCCGGGCTTTCAAACATCTCTTTCGGACTGCCCAAAAGAGCGTACCTAAATAACGCCATGTTGACGGCTGGCGTCGTCGCCGGGCTTGACAGCGCGATTATGGATATAACAAACTTGGACACCGCTATGTATTTAGCGGCGGCGAACCTGATAAGCGCACAGGACGAATACGCTATGGGGTACATAGAAACTTACAGGGAGCTGTTCGACTAATCGGCACCGCCTGCCGGCGCTTTGTCTCATTTATGTGCCAAGCACAACCGGCGGCGCTCATCCCTTGGGTTGAGTATTGGCTATCAATTCTTTTGAATCCAGATCAAACAGCTTAACTGTGTACTCCAACGCCTGTGTTAATCCGCTGATTTTTACTCTAAAAACATCCTCGGCGGTATATAAAGGGTCGCTCAAATATTCTTTATTCAGATAATCCGGTCTAAATATAATCGCCGGTCTATAGCCATACCCCGAACTAATATTAAAGCCCGCGCCGTTCGTCTTGTCGGAATTTTTACTTAACGTCCAGTGTTTACCGCCGCGTTCACGAGTAATCTCTGCCGAAACAGCCTCCGGGTTAGAAATAAACGCTTCGGGCACACTTACAGACCAGCTAAGATACCCGTTAAGCAAATTAACCGGAAAAACTCCGTTTGGCCAGGCGGCATATTCCTTTAACGGCGCGGTCGTGTTGGAAGTATCAAAAGCGTACATTGCGGAATATGAACCTACATGCCCAAATGCGGTTTTCCCCATTGTGGGATTAAGAATCCAACGCCTATGGCCGACCTCACTCAATTCACTGCCCGAGTCATCCATGTACAGCCATACAGAATCCGGCAAGTAAACGCCCATACATAAATTAGAAGAACCCGCAGCTTTAAACCCCTTCACAAAGATACCGTCGTCCATGCCGGTGGGACGGTTCGGCTCATGAGACAGTTGCCTGTTAAGCTCCAAAATTAACGCCGCTGACTGAACTTCCTCATAGCGAGCGGGATCCGCCTCCACATTGTTCGGTATATCCGCAATATAACGCGCTATGTTA
>JAISRJ010000133.1 GCA_031273705.1 Clostridiales bacterium | reverse complement strand
AGAGCCTTTTGAAAAGCATCCGGATATGTTGCTGAAGCTCTCTGATATTTCAATATTTATCGCCAACTGGGAGGACAAGGCAAGCAATATCCGCCACATACAAAAAGTGCTTAACATCGGCATGGACAGCCTTGTATTCGTAGACGATAATCCGTTTGAGCGCAATTTAGTGCGGCAGATGATTCCTGAGATCACAGTTCCCGAATTGCCGGAGGATCCCGCTCTTTACCGCCGTTTTCTGCAGGCTCTTAATCTGTTTGAAACCTCCGCCTACACAAAGGCGGACGATGAGCGCACAGAGCAATACAAAGCGGAATCTGAGCGTGTTATGCTCCAACAGAGTTTTGAAAGCATTGATGATTATTTAATCTCCCTTAATATACGCGCGGAGGCGAAACCGTTTGACAGTTTTAATATTCCGCGAATCGCCCAGCTGTCACAGCGCTCAAATCAGTTTAATCTCCGAACGGTTCGGTATACGGAAAGTGAAATTGCCGCCATTAACGCCGACGAAAACTATATCGACCTTTATTTTACCCTTGCAGATAAGTTCGGAAGTCATGGGTTGGTGTCCGCCATCATCATAAAATGTTCTGAAAAAACAGCCTTTATTGAGAATTGGTTTATGTCCTGCCGAGTACTCAAGCGCAGTATGGAGGAATTCATCATCAATACCGCCGTCAGCGCGGCAAGGAAAAAAGGAATAAATACGTTAAACGCTGAGTATATTCCAACCCCTAAAAACGCCATGGTGAAAGACATTTACGAAAAATTGGGTTTTACCCGAACAAACGAATATTCATTCACCTTGGACACGACAGAGTTTCAGGAAAATGAAACTTTTGTCGCATTAAAATAAATTGCTTTGAAAGGAAAATCTTAATGTTAAAAGAAGAAATTTTCGCAAAAACCTTAGCCGTATTCCGTGACGTATTTGATGACAATGAACTCGAAATCAACGAAACCACGACATCATCCGATATTGATGGTTGGGATAGCTTAATGCATATGCAGTTGATTGCCGAGATTGAAAGCGCCTTTGAAACGGAATTCACATTGGGTGAGATCCAGGGACTAAAAAACGTTGGTGATTTGCTGAGCGTGGTCGCTAAATATAAAGGGTAAATATGTGCCTGTGAACGCAACAGAAAAAGCCCCCGCGATCAGCGTGCGCGCAAAAGTTGTATTTCTGTTTTCCGGAGCGTTAGGGCTTGTCGAACTTGTTGAATTATAAGCAATATTAAGAATAGGAGCGAAAAAGGTGCCGTTTACTTCTCTACTGTTTATTTTGGTTGCACTGCCCGTGGTGATTATCATAGACAGGATTTTGAAGCCTACCATTGCCAATATTTTTTTGGCTGTATTTTCATTGTTTTTTTATGCGTGGGCAGATCTAAAAAGTATCCCTCTATTTCTCGCGGTTATTGCAATAAATTATTTAGTCGCCTTGCTTACGTCCAAATTAATACCGAATCACAAAAAAATGGCTTCTTTCGCGACTTTCATTGGTGTGGCGGCGAACATAGGGGTACTGGTTTATTTCAAGTATCTAAAATGGATATATGCTGAATTCAGCGGTCGGCTTGGAATAACCTTGCCATTTTCGGGTCACGTTAACAACATCGTGGCTGCGGTTGCTGTAAGTTTTTTTACCTTTCATGCAGTCAGCTTTTTGCTTGATGTGAATTGGGGAATTGTAAAAGCCCCTAAGAATCCGTTGACTGTGCTTATTTATATCGCCCTGTTTCCAAAAATGATCCAAGGTCCAATTATGCGTTACGATGATTTTCATAAAAATATGATCAATCGAAGCGTTTCCCTCGATGATATACAGGCAGGAGCTTCGCGGTTCATAATCGGTTTGTCTAAAAAGTTAATCATTGCCACACCGTTCGGGGTACATGCTGACAGAATATATGCCATAGCCAACAACACTGACAGCATGATAACAGGCGGCGCGCCAGTGGCAATGGCATGGCTCGGCACGTTTTTTTATTGTATGCAGCTGTTTTTTGATTTTTCAGGATATTCTGACATGGCAATCGGAATCGGACAAATGCTTGGAATCAAAATTCCGCAAAATTTCAACTATCCATATATTTCAAAGCGTGTCGCTGAATTTTGGCGGCGTTGGCATATGTCATTAGGTGAGTGGTTCAAAGTATATTTATATACACCATTGTTTAGAATATTTTTGAAACAGTCCAATAACGGTAAGAAAATTCCAATTTTCTGGATTGATGTATTTGCTTTGCTCGTATTGTGGGTCATGGTGGGATTTTGGCATGGCGCCGGGCTGAAATATTTGGTTTGTGGCTTAGCTTGGTTTAGCTTGATTGCCGGAGAACGCTTTTTTGACATGTATGAAAAAAAACGCCGCAAAAAACTAAAACTTCCTCAAAAGAAAGCTGAAAAACTTCACCAAAAAATATTGGGTCATATTTACCTTATTGTTGCGGTTCTATTGATACAAGTTATTTTCAGGGCAAATACGCTGGCAGACGCTGGCAATTATTTAAAATGCATGTTTGGACTAAATGGCGCAGGATTTACATCGCAGTACACAAAGATGATGTTTGGCGATATGGCGATACTGTCTCTAATTGCGATTGCATTATCCACTCCCCTGCTTGCCTTTTTGTATGAAATGGTAAAAAAAATAAAACCATTGCATGGAATAATTACTGTCACCCAACCGTTTATTTTAGCAGGAATGCTATTAATTGATATTTCAATAACGTCAACTGTTGTTGTAAATCCGTTCTTATATCAGCAGTTTTAGGCGTAGTGAGGAGAATTAGAGCATGTCAAAACTTAAGCTTGTTTCCGGTATAATGAGCATTGCGTTATTACTGATGGTCAACGCGATTAGCGGGTACCGATACTTAAAACCAA
>JAISRJ010000040.1 GCA_031273705.1 Clostridiales bacterium | reverse complement strand
GCACAAGAACACCTCCAATATCAGGTGCTGTATTATATGTTTTGGACATTTCGACAGTGCCTATCTTAGTTTTTAAATTTTTCTCCTGATTTCGCTTGCGGGTATGGCTCTGATTCATCTCTTTATAATTATTTGAGGGGATGGTGAAAATAATTATAAATTGTTAGTTTATTGATTTTACTTTGATGTTTAAAGAGCGCTCTTTATAGTAATGAACATTTGTTAGTTTTTCCGATTTTACTTTAATGTTTAATAAAGAGAACTTTATAATAATGAACACTTGTTAGTTTTTCCGATTTTGTTTTTATATTATTTAAAAGCATGTTTTGCCTAATGTACATTAATTAGTTTTTATATTATGCCAGATAATTAAACAATAGTTATAATATCATGAGCAAGATAATAAAATTTTGTGTGCGTGCCATTTAAAAAGCTTGAGATTTATCTTAATTTATGATATAAACATAATGACTGTTTTTTTCGGATGAACAATACTTGTTCTATTCTAATTTTATGCTAATCTTTGACAAAATTCCCCAGGAGGCTTATATGAACAACTACCAAAAGATTGCGGCCTATTTTGATTATATTAAAAAGCGATATAACGTGTATGTTTGCGTTAAAGACTTTTGTGGATTTGTTCCGTTAAACAAAGAGTTGGATATGGCGATTAAGCCTTATTTGACGCATACAAATCCATATTGCATGTGTATGAAGCAAAACATGGTAAGGCACAGTAAGTGCCTTTTAATGACAAAATACATAAGCGCGAAGCTTGAAAAAGAAGGCGAATTTTTTGGGTATTGCCATGCGGGGTTAGGCGAATATGTTCTAGCGATTAGAAATGATGAAAACTTGATAGGGGCAATATTCGTAGGCTTTTTTCAGAAAGACGAATCAAAATCACTTAGGCGGATTAATAATTTATTTAGGAGGGATGTATTGGAAAAATATCGAGCGGTCGAAGAATATAATACAATATCCTCCGACGGGGTGTTTATAAGGGAAGAGGATATTTTGCCACCTCTGCGTATGGCTGCTGAATGTTTGGGGAATTCGTATGGTCAGATTAAGAAACTTCACGCGAGTTATAACGCTGTCGAGGGCAAATTTATTGACACCGAAGATGGTATTATAGTGGCGGCGATGGAGTATGTCCAAGAAAATTATGGTAAGAATTTTAAAGTAGCGGATATTGCCAAATACTGCCGCTGTACGGAAAGTCATTTAAGTCGTATGTTTAAAAAGCGTATTGGTGTTGGGTTGGTTACATATATTAACAAGGTCAGGATAGAGATAAGCAAGGCCCGGTTATTGGAAACTAACGACGCTATCTCCGCGATTGGCATACACGTGGGATATCAGGATCCGAACTACTTTTCACGGATTTTCAATGAGATGACTGGGTATCCGCCGACGGAATTCCGCCGCCGATTCCGCGAAAATATGTCTGCGCAACCCCCATACGACAAGAAGTCGCCGAGGGTCGCGGAGAATAAAGCCGCGTCCGTCGATAATTTGGTTGAGCGGTATGATTAAAAAAAATGGAAAAGCGATTGACATTCTGATTATTAATTGTTAAAATAATAACGAAAAATTTTATTACATTAGGAGGAGTTTGATTGAAGAAAAATCCATTTGATTTGACTGGGAAGTCAGCGATCGTTACAGGAGCAAGTTCTGGGCTAGGGAAGCAGTTTGCGATTGCACTTGCCGAGGCGGGGGCTAATGTAGCGATTTTTGCGCGCCGTAAACAGAAGCTGGAAGAGACAAAAGAAGCTTTAATCGCTCTGGGTTCGGACGCGATTGCTGTTTCGTGCGATGTGACGGATACAAAGGGAATAAAAAAGGCTATTAAAGAAGTAGAAGAAAAATATGGACGCATTGATATTCTTGTAAATAACGCGGGTGTCGCCACTGTTTCTCCCAGCGAGATTCATACGGACGAAGAATGGAACCGAGTTATTAACACCAATCTTAACGCGGTGTTTTTTGTGGCGCGTGAAGTTGGAAAGATAATGATCGATCAAAAATATGGTAAGATAATTAATATTGGTTCGATTCATTCAAACGTGGCTATTCCGAATTTACCTATAACGGCTTATTGCGCGTCCAAGGGCGGGGTTCAAATGCTGACGAAGGCGCTTGCTGTGGAATGGGCAAAACATAATATTACAGTAAACGCTATAGGTCCGTCGTATTTCCCAACCGAAATGACCGATGCCGCGCTTACGTCGCCGGCGTTTCAAGAGCAAATAAAAGCGCAGTGCCCTATAGGCCGCACAGGCAGACCGGAAGAACTGGACGGCGCGATTCTTTATTTCGCGTCTGACGCAAGTTCATTCACAACCGGGCAATTGCTGTCTGTGGACGGTGGCTGGACGGCAATATAACATTAACCCGCGACACTGTGGCTTAACATACGCCAATTTTACGCAAGCCCCCGGCGGCAGAATCGAAACAGCCATTCACACCAGCGCAAGTTTGCATACCCCGCAATGGTAATAACTTGCCGCTTATGTGGTAACTACATAGGTGTTTATACTCGGTGAGCGTAAGCTAATCTAATAAGCGCCTTGTGTGAATGGCTGTTGCGATTCTGCCGCCGGGGGCGGGTATTATTAATTATTTCTTCCGCGAGATTAATTTTTTATTATCCTCAATAATCAACTGTGTGAGTTCGGCAACGTCACCGACAATTATTCCGCAGTCATTTCTTACTTTTTTTATCAGTACGCCGCAGTTTATACTGCCGTATTTCTGAGAAAGGGCATCCAGCAGCATAACGCGTAATTGCGTCGCTATCTCTCCATCGAACAGTAACCCCATTACCATTATTCCGCCGACCAACGCGCAGCAGATATTCCTTACACCGAAACCGTGTCCGACGCATTTGCACATCTCGATAGACTGCATCGGTATACATAGCTTATATTTCTTTTCCGCCGCCATAATAATGCACTGCGAACAATTCAACTGACCTTCTTCGTAAAGTTTCATTGCTGTTTCGCGCATACAAACTCCCCCTCGTAAACAATATATTTGACAAGGGGAAGTTGGTTACTCTATAAGTCCCTTTTGTAAGACTCTAACTCCTTACTGTTCGCCAATACTAAGTGTCCTTGCTCTATTTCTGTCAACAGCGGCCTTTCCTTTGAGTAATCATGCTGAGTAGGGTCATACACTATCGCCGATCTATTTCTTGCTCTTCGGGGATCCGGAATGGGAGCGGCTGTAAGCAGATTTTTTGTATATGGATGCAAGGGCTTTTCAAAAAGTCTTTGGGTATAGCATAGCTCCACCAACTGCCCGCCATAGATAACCCCGATTCTATCGGCTATGAATTTAACCACCGATAGATCATGGGCGATAAACAAATACGATAACCCCCGTTCCCTTTTGAACTTATTAAGCAGGTTAAGAACCTGCGCGCGAATCGAAACATCCAGCGCCGAGATGGGTTCGTCGGCGATTATAAATTCCGGCTCCATAACCAAGGCTCGCGCAATACCAATTCTCTGCCGCTGTCCTCCGGAAAACTCATGCGGGAACCGCGAAGCAAATTCCGGCAGCAAACCCACGTCCATAAGAGAACGAGAAACTCTTTCATTCAGCTCCTGTTTGGATTTGCATATCCCAGCGTTAATCAAACCTTCGCCGACTATATAATCGACCTTTGCCCGATCATTAAGTGAAGCCATAGGATCTTGAAAAATCATCTGTATTTTGCGCACAACCTTACTTTGCAGTTCACGGCTGATTTTACCGGAAATAACCTTGTCGTCGAAAAGCACTCGTCCGTTATTAATTTGATTCAGCCGAACAATAGTTCTTCCGATAGTAGTCTTGCCGCTTCCGGACTCGCCGACCAGCGAGAATGTTTCTCCGCGAAACACTTCAAAGCTTACATTTTTTACGGCCTCGACTCGCTTGCGCCCTGTACCGAAAGTAACGGACATATTTTCAACTTTTAAGAGGGCGTTCCTTTCGATCATCAGAAGTCACCCGCTTTCAGCTTGGCTATAGTTTCGGGAGGCTCGATTTTCGGTGATCGTGGATCCAAAAGCCAGGTTTTTGCTTTGTGGGTTTCACTGACTTTAAAATAGGGCGGTGCTGCCGCAAAATCCACTTCTAAAGCGTATCGGTTGCGCGGGGCGAACGCGTCGCCCACAATAACCTTAAATAAATTGGGGGGAACACCTTCTATAGTGTATAGATCTTTACCCTTTTCACCGAATTGAGGCAGGCTGGACAGCAATGCCCAGGTGTAAGGATGCCTGGGGTCGAAAAAAACTTCCTCCGCGGTGCCGACTTCTACGAACTCGCCCGCGTACATAATAGCGACACGATCCGCTACCTCGGCGACGACGCCCAAGTCATGAGTTATGTATATTACGGTTATGCCCAGTTTTTTTTGAAGGCTCTTTATAAGGTCGATAATTTGGGCTTGAATAGTAACGTCCAGAGCGGTTGTCGGCTCGTCGCAGATAAGAATATCCGGTTGGCACGCCATAGCTATGGCTATGACCACCCTCTGTCGCATACCTCCCGAGAATTGGTGAGGATAATTGCTGTAGCGGTTGATGGCATCCGGAATACCCACGTCGTTTAATAATTCTATAACTCGACCCTTGGATTTATCCTTTGGAACTATATTATGAAGAATCATGGATTCGCGAATCTGCTCGCCGATTGTTTTAAGTGGGTTTAATGAAGTCATTGGGTCTTGAAAGACCATGGAAATACGTCTGCCGCGAATGGTAAGCCACTGCTTTTCTGTCTTATATGTGGTTAAATCCTTGCCGTCAAACAAAATTTGCCCGCCGGTGATCTTACCGTTATTGTCTAGCATACCTATAAATGTCTTGGTTAGCACGGTCTTGCCGCTGCCGGATTCCCCGGCGATGGCTAAAGTCTCGCCCTTATACAATTCCAAAGAAACCTTTCGGATGGGAGTGAGCGTTTTGCCGCGCAGAGTGAATTGTATTTCCAAATCCTTTACGGATAGGATTTCTTCCAAAACGTCTCCTCCCTTAAGTATGGTTTTTTGGATCGCTGGCATCGGACAACGCGTTGCCCATAATATAGAAAGAAATGGTAATCAAAGCCACGACCACAGTCGGAATGACCATTAAGTGCGGTCTGTAGTCGATCTGCGTGCGTCCTTCAGAGATGAGCACGCCCAGTGAGGGAATTTCCGGAGGAAGCCCCACCCCTAGAAATGTTAAAATAACTTCCGTGGCGATTACATAGACTATCAGCAATGACAGATACAACATGATTACACTAAGTAAATGCGGCAGGATATTGCGGGTTATAATACGCGTCATGGGTGTGCCTAAACAGCGAGAAGCCAGATTATATTCTCTGTCGCGGATTATTAACACTAAGTTGCGTGTGTATTTAGCCATACTTAGCCAGCCGATCATAGACATAGAGATAAAGATAGTC
>JAISRJ010000336.1 GCA_031273705.1 Clostridiales bacterium | reverse complement strand
ATGGTTTTTTTCCTGACCCGTATTATACAATTGAAAATCATTTGGCGAAAAACAATACGCGTTTGATGATTTTTTCTGACAGTCTTGCGATGCGTACCATTACATTTTTAGCTCTCGGGGTGAAAAGTATAACAGTTATTGACCCACGTGCCCAAAATTCAGATTTATACGCAAAGATTGATTATTATTACAAGCATTATGATGCGGCGATGCTTTTAGGCACAGATTTGAACACAATGTCTGGCATGGAGGTAGACAAATCAGTTTCTGTAACCCTCAGAAGTAATGTTCCAGAATACCATGGTAACTATGGAATGTCCATTGATAACAACAGCGAACCGCTCTCGTCCAATATGTGTTTGAAAGTAAATGAAAACGGGATAAACTTAACTGGATGGGCACTTGACGATTTGGCGGACGCCCCACTATCCGGGTTGTTTGTCAAAGTCGGCGATACATTTGTTAAATGTGACTATGGTATAGAGCGCAGTGATATGTTGGGAGAAAGGTTGACAAATATAGGGTTCAGTGTGAAGATACCGTCAATGATCTTAGAGGGGCTTTCCGAAATATCATTTATTCAAGTCAGTTCAGACAGAAGTCACATATTCGAACCAGTGGTGTATAAACTTGTAAAGAGTTGATAAAACAGACCATTATCAGTAACAGCGTCAGACGAAATCAAATGAAGTATAATGACTTCGAAAAAGACAACGAATTTTATTCCTAAGAGGCCAATAAATCATTTATTGACAGTTGCTCGCAATGCGGTTGGCACCATTCGACCTTAGAAATTTTTGAACCTCAAAAAAAGAGTAAACAACCTTTACGTCATCCCCTTGAGAGTGATCATATACACCTTTTAGAAAGAATAGACTTCCTACTCCCGCCCTGCGCCCCGCCTCCATATCGCTGTTTTTGTCACCTATGAGAACAGACCTGCGCATATCCAAATTGAATTCATTTCGAGCGCTAAATAACATACCCGGATTCGGCTTGCGGTCAAGAGATTCCCGCTTATATTTGCCGATGCCATCGGGATGGTAAGGGCAGTAGTATAGCTTATTGATATTGACACCGCGTTCCACAAACCGCCCAAGCATCCAATTTGTCAGAAAAAGGAAGTCGCTTTCTGAATAATATCCCCTTGCGATACCCGATTGATTTGTCGCAATAAAAAGTAAGTATCCCTTTTCCTGCGCTGCTTTACAAAAATCAAACAGTCCATCCTTAAAACGAAAATCCTCTGTCTTAAATACATAACCAGTATCTTCGTTGATGACGCCATCCCTATCTAAAAAAACCGCCTTATTCATAAACTGAATCCTATCCTCTATTTATTCTAAACAGCTTCTTTGCAATATAGCGAAATGGCCGCAATATACCCCACATCCGCGGAAACTTCATGTACAAGGCAAGGGAAAGCATTTTCAACGCATGTTTCACGCCGTAGTTATTGTTCGGACAGTAGGGGTTATGTTGTGCGCCGTCCGGCATATAGCCGAGGTTGTTCATAGCAAGCACGTCAACCCAGTTTCGCATATCCTGCGATCCCACCTTGCAGAATTCAAGATTCGTCATCTCAATCTCGGCAAATTTGTCGTTATAAAGATAAACAGGGTAATACCCTGCATCTTGGGCAAAATAGGCATACACCCGCTCAATTACGTGGAGTATGGTTTGGTCGGTTTCATTCGGTTCCTTTGGAAAGTCATGATAAGACCAACCCGCACCGCTGGATCCCGCATATAGCTTTTTTAGCGTTTGTGGTCGAAACCAGAAACAGGTACCTAAAGGCGCGACACAAAGCGTATGCTCATTTATTTTCACATTTATGCCGAAATCGTCAAGAAGTTTCTTTGTACCGGAGAAGTTTCCTGTCCATCCGTTGCCAACATGATACGAGTACAGACTGTGGTTTGGCATTGTGGGAAACGCCATGCCCAGCCACTTTTCCTTTGCAAACATCCCGATTACGTTGGCTACAAACTCTTTGGATGCAACTGTATTTTCATTTAACTTGTATGACCAGGAACGCCCCACGCTGAGTGGGGACACTTGTGTCGATTTTTTATCATGCATAAAACAGATCAATTCGTAATTAAACACAAAATCAGCCGCTCCGATCAAAAGACTCGATACATCACGACCGCGATTTTCAACAACAACAACCTGACACTCGTTTTCTATATTTTTTAGTTTTTCTTCTATTAGCGCTTTTTTTTCGAAAGTATTGGTGGTAATCAAAACACCGCTTTCTTTTGGGAAGTTGCTCACAAATGAAAGATTTTCATCAAACAAATCCTCATAGTACATATGGAATACCAGACCTGTATTCAATTTTCCGTATGTGCCAGGTGTATCACAAATATAATTCCTTGGTAAAATTCTGTTCAGTTGGGCGCAACGAACCAAATCGGAGAGGGCACATGTCCTGATCACAGACTGCCATATCAGGTCGGTATTATAATCTGTTTCATCCTCAATAAACCTTAACAACTCAACCGTAGCTTCGCCGAGAGTATTGTGCAGTACGTCGGTATAATGGTGAAAAAAACTGCGCTTTTTGAAAATCGGCATCCGCTTTTCCCTGACAAGATATACGGGGTTATGAAGAAGGGGATAATTGTAATCATCGGTGTTTCCGCAATATACATCCCCTTTGTA
>JAISRJ010000264.1 GCA_031273705.1 Clostridiales bacterium | reverse complement strand
AGCTTACCGTCATAGTTTTCCCCCTTGGAGATAAATTATTCCGTAGGGAATAATCAAACAACGTTATAAGAACGTATATAGGTCTATACCCAAAAATCTTTTAAAATTCAAGATTTGCGGGGTATAGACCTATGATCAACTCTACGCGTATTCCACTTAACATACTCCCGCCGCCCGCAAAACTTTATGGCGCCGGGGCGGGCGACTTCTCGGCAATCAGAAGTTAAAAAAATTTTTTTGCGATATCAATGAACTCTTTTACCGCTTCAGACGGGCTTGGCGTGTCAAATATGGCGGAACCCGCGACCAATACATTTGCCCCGGCGTTAAGAGCGTCACGGACAGTTTGTAGACATATACCGCCATCTATCTCAATATCCGTACTTAATCCGCGGCTATCAACGCATCTTGCCAAGTCTTCCACTTTTTTCAAAGTATGTGGGATAAGATCCTGCCCGCCAAACCCCGGTTCGACAGACATTATCAACACCAAATCCAATAACTCAATGTAAGGCAATACAGCGTCAACGGATGTGCCGGGCTTGATAGTCAGCCCGGCCTTTTTTTTAAACTTTTTTATAGCGGTGATTAAAGAACCCACAGACCCCGGATCAACCGCTTCCACGTGAACGGTTATAATATCCGCGCCCGCCTCGGCAAATGTTCTAATATATCGCTCCGGTTTTACAATCATAAGATGCGTATCCAAAATCACATCAGTCGTCTTGCGAATAGAGCGAATGACCGGCGGACCTAAAGAAATATTGGGCACAAACATACCGTCCATTACATCCACATGCAGATATTCCGCTCCGGCGCTTTTAACCGCCTCTATCTGTTCGCCCAGTCTGGCAAAATCCGCGGACAATATTGAGGGCGCAAGTTTGAATTTTCTATTCATGATCATCTACTGGTCTTCATCAAAGTTGAAATTTTGTATCGCCAGCAATTTTTCCTGTCCGTCGTCATTCACGTGATAAACCTGGTATTCTACATATCCTGTGCCGCTAATCTCTATCGTCAAAGGCAGAGCGGTAACTACATCATCGAAAATGGTTATGGCTGTTCCGGCATCCGTAAGTTTATTAATCCTAAAATGAACAGGCAAATTCACATCCTCCGGCAGAGGTGTGTTTACCACCATCGTTTGTGTTTTTATAGTGCTTGTGGGCGCGGGAGTGGCGGTAACGGTTGCCGGACCCAGGCTTACAACAAAGCTCACTTGCTGTCCTTCTTCCACTTCCGTTCCGGCCTTTATGGATTGAGTTATTATCCGGCCTTTTTCTATAGTATTACTATTTGCCTTCTCCGCCCGACCGACCACCAGCCCGGCTTCTTGAAGCATTTCGACCGCCTGGGCTTCTGTTTCGTTAACTATATTGGGTACAGACACGGTTTTCTCTTCCGGACCCATGCTGTATACTATATTAACAGTCGCATAAGGCTCCACAAGTTCGCCCGCCGCCGGATCTTGGCTTATTACCACATTAAGTGGAACAGCGTCGCTAAACTGCGGTGTTTCGGAGGCTACCAGCGAACTTTCCGTAATAATACTTTCCGCCTTGTTTAATAATTCATTCACAACATTAGGCACAGTTATCTTGTCTGTACCATCGCTAATGAAAACATGCACAGAATCACCGGTAAGCAAAATCGTGTCAACCGTTTCCGTCTGCCGGATAATTCTATCCGCTTCCACCACATCGTCAGCGATACGATCCTCCAGTACCAGCACCAACCCTAATTCGTCCAGGGCAAGGGTGGCTTCCTCTTCAGTCATGTTGGTAAGATTGGGCACTAATACTTCTTTCGGTTTGTTCTTGAAATAAAAATACGTATACAGTGAACTAATAAGCAAAATTATAGCCAGACCGGTGGCAACTGCCGATCGGATAATCTTGCGCTCCAAGGTTTTTTCATTATCATCAATAATGTCTTTTTCTTTAGATTCTCGCGGCTTGTTTTGTTTATCCGAATCTGTTCTCCTAGGTCTATCGGTATCCGATCTTTTTTGAGATTTAGGTGTTGATATAGGTTGTGTAAAAGTTTCGTTATCTATAGAGCGCCTTAGATCGGATATTATATCTTCCGCGGATTGATAACGCTGTGAAGTATTTTTCGCGGCTGCTTTTTCTATGATATACGCCAACGAGTCGGAAATATCAGGGTTAATGGCAAGAACATCCGGAAGTGGATCGTTTACCTGTTTCATCGCCACGGCCACGGGCGAATCCCCGTCGAAGGGCAATTGTCCAGTCGCCATTTCATACATAACAATACCCAGAGAATACAGGTCGCTTTTATTATCCACATATACGCCACGTGCCTGCTCGGGCGAAAAATAATGAACCGACCCCATTACATGGCTGCCGGTCGTCTTGGTAGCGGTACCGGCGGCGCGCGCAATGCCGAAGTCCATCACTTTTATAAAACCCTGGACGGTGACCAAAATATTTTGAGGTTTTATATCGCGATGAATGATTCCGTTGGCGTGGGCATCCGCCAGAGCGGAGGCAATCTGAATGGCTACATTTGTTATTTCCTCATTGCGAAACGGGGCTCTGCGCTTGATCAGTTCCTTTAATGTCACGCCGTCGATAAATTCCATTATAATATAATTGATATTATCTTCTTGACCGACATCATAAACATTAACTATATTAGAATTTGAGAGTCCGGCGGCGGCGCGGGCTTCCACTTGAAAACGCCCGATAAACTCCTCATCCGCGTTATACTCCTCGCGCATGACCTTTATAGTCACCAAACGATCTAACTTGGTGTCTTTCGCCTTATATACGATCGCCATACCGCCCATACCCAACTTACTCAGGATGGTATAGCGATTATTAATAACCCTGCCTATTTCCAGATTCACAAGCTGTCACCGCCTAACGTCCGCTAACACAACGGAGATATTGTCAAATCCGCCGTTTTTATTTGCCGAATCCACTAGTTTTCGAGCTTTGTATCCCAAGTCTCTCTCTTCACAGAGGGTTACTAATATAGTGTTATCCGACAGCATGTTTGTTAATCCGTCAGAGCAAATTAAAACAATACCATCCTCTTCTATCTCAAACACAATCCCATCCACATTTTCCGCCGGATCCACCCCCAGCACCCTTGTCAGCAGGTTTTTCCTGGGATGAACTTGTGCCTGAATCTCCGTTATTATCTTAGCTTTTACCAATTCCGCCACATAGGAATGGTCGTCGGTAATCTGCTTTATTTCTGAACGTGTAACAAAATACACCCGGCTATCTCCAATATGGGCAATATATAATTTGTTGTCACTCACAACGCACGACGAAAAAGTTGCGCCCATACCAGATAAGGACTGATCGTTCTGCGCCGCCTTATAAACATTTTCATTGGCGTATTTGACCGCCGATACTATAAAATCTAAGATATTATTGTCCGAAACGGTTTCGCGCCTTATAAATTCTAAAAAGAACTCTATAGCTTTTTTGCTGGCTATTTCGCCCGCGTTATGCCCGCCCATGCCGTCGGAAACAATCAGCAAATTGGGGAGCGTGCCTATAGCGTCGGGCGAAACAAAATACGAGTCTTCATTATTATTCCTTTTTTTTCCTGTATCAGTAATTCCCAAAGCCTGCACTATATCACCCAAAATCCGTAGTCTATTTGATCGCTCGCTATTCCTATACAAAAGAATTTTTCAACTGTCCGCAAGCGGCGTCCACGCCGCCGCCTAACGTTCTGCGAATTGTAGTTTCTATATTCTGTTCTCGCAAAATCTCGGTAAATTTGTTGATAGCTTCTTTTCCGCTGGGGTAAAATCTATGTTCTTTAACTCGATTTATAGGAATCAAATTTACATGAATAAGTCCGCCTCTTAACAGTTTACCCAATTGTCGCGCGCATGTCGCGGAATCGTTTAATCCCTTTATCAGGGCATACTCAAAAGTCACTCGTCTTTTAGTCCGATCAGCGTATTGCTTGCACACAGTAACCAATTCTTCAATTGACCCAGAGCGCGCGACAGGCATTATACGCCTTCTAATCTCATCGTTCGGGGCGTGAAGCGACACAGCCAAAGTAATTTGCAGACGCAGTTCCGCCAATTCTTTTATCTGTGGAATCAAACCGCAAGTAGATAGGGTTATGTGTCGGCTTCCAATATTTTGTCCGTGTTCAGAAGTTATCAATCCGATAAACCGCAATACATTCGGCAAATTATCCAGCGGCTCACCGCTACCCATCAACGTAACCCTAGAAACATCGCCCCGCGGAGGACAATCGCCCGGACCTTCGCCAAGTTGTTTTTTGATAGAATAAACCTGTCCGCACATTTCTCCAGCTGTAAGATTACGCGTAAGCCCTCCTGTACCCGAAGCGCAAAACGCGCAATCCATCCGACACCCCGCCTGTGTAGATACGCAAACCGACCCGCCGAAATGATAGTTCATATAAACACTTTCTATTATAATATTATTATCTATTTGAAACAAGTATTTGCAGGTTGTATCAGACAAAGTTTTAATTTTAAGCGTTTTATTTAATCCGGAAGATTTAACTACGCGAGGAGAGGATGAAATCCTGTATTCCGCAGCCAATTGTTCTCTAAGCGATTTGGGCAAGTCAGTCATTTCCTCAAAAGCGCCTGCCATACGATTATGCAGCCACGAAAAAATCTGCTTTGCTCTGTAAGGCTTTTCTCCCTTTTCACCAAGTAAGTCTATTAGCTCTTGTTCCGTCATTGAGGAAATATCCGTCATAAATTTTCCTTTCTCATAAACGACGACATAAAGAATCCGTCGTAATGCCAATCCTCATCGGGCAGAAAGAGAGCGGACGCCATCTGCTCAAAAGAATTATTTGCCGTAAACCACGCGGCATTCTCGTCGTTTTCTTCAAGTGTAAGCGTACACGTGCTATATACAAGCCGGCCGCCGGGTTTTACATACCTGCGGGCGGCGGAGAGTATTTCCCGTTGTAAGGCGGCCAAACGCTTAATATCCTCCGGCTGCTTCGCGTATTTTATATCCGGTTTACGACGAACGACCCCCAGTCCGGTGCAAGGCGCGTCTACTAACACACGATCCGCCTGTTTTACCAGTTCGGGAACAACTTTACGCGCGTCCGCCAGCCGGGTTTGTACTATGTTAATACCTAATCTATTAAGAGAGTCATTCATTTTATCAAGTTTATGCTGATGAATATCCATAGATATTATCCGACCTGAGTTTTGCATAAGATACGAGCAATAAAAACTCTTACCCCCGGGCGCCGCGCAGAGATCCAGCACGGTCTCCCCCGGTTGGGGATTAAGCAACTCTACCGCCCTCATAGAGCTTTCATCCATTACGTGAAACAGCCCGTCTTTAAAAGCGTCGCTTTGGGTAAAATCCGAATGCTCCGCCAGCAGTCCACCGGACGTCTTTTCGGCGCCGAGTATATCCGCCAGCTTGTCGATAGTGGTGCGCAGTGTGTTCGGACAAAGATGCGCCTTGGGGGTATTTAAACCGGCGCGGCAAATCCGTTCCGCCTGTTCCAAACCGAATCTATCGATATAATACCGCGTAATCCACAGCGGGAAGGAATATATAACCGAAAGATAAAGAGCGGGATCATCCTGTTTATACGGCAATTTTATATGCTCATTACGAGTTATCTCACGCAGAACGGCGTTCACAAAACCGCTCAAACGCTGAAACTTTCTTTTTTTAGTCAGCTTAATAGCTTCGTTCACCGCCGCTGAATTCGGCACACGGTCCATAAATTTTATCTGATATACGGAAATGCGCAAGAGTTGTCTTATGAAAGGCCGCATTTTCTCGGTCTTAATTTTAGAAACAGAATCTATAATATAATCCAGATAAATCTGATTGCGTAGCACGCCGTTCACGATTTCGGTCACAAACGCGCGGCTTCGCTCCGGAATATTTCTGTCCAGTATTTTAGAAAGTACAACACTCGCGTAACCGTCGTCCTTTTCTATTTTCAAAAGAATATCAGTCGCGAGTTCTCGTTCGATAATAAAATCACCTCCGTCATGGGGTATAATAACACAGAGTATCCAGTTAAGTCAAAAATGCGGTTTTTAGGCAAAAAAATACATTAGGCAAAAAAATACTTGGAGTATAAGAATATAAATGATAAAATAAAAGTCGCTGTTATGGACTTGAAGTGTGTCCGACAAAGCAAATATTGTAAAGGCAATGGTGAAAATATGGTAAAGAAAATTAAACTTGAATTGAGTGAGGATTTACGAGAGTTTATGGAGTTAGCCTGGCACTTTAACGGAGATGTGGGCGTACATTCCGGCAACAGCATTGCGGACGCAAAATCAATTCTCGGTCTTATTGCGCTGGATTACTCCCAACCTGTTCAGGTTGTTACGG
>JAISRJ010000126.1 GCA_031273705.1 Clostridiales bacterium | reverse complement strand
GAACGAACTCTATGGGTTGCTTCCAAAAAATATAAAAATTCTAAATTCCTGTGTCACCGGCTATGGCGAAGGACTGGCACAAGCCGCGTTCCAAATCGACCACGGTGAGATAGAAACGGTCGCGCACTATAAAGCGGCGGCTTTCTTTAACCCGGACGTGGATTTTATTCTCGATATCGGCGGACAGGACATGAAGGCTTTAACAATCAAAAACGGCGTAATCGATTCGGTACTGCTAAACGAAGCCTGTTCTGCCGGTTGCGGTTCGTTTATAGAGACATTTTCAAAATCTTTAAATTTGCCCGTAACACAATTCGCGCAAATCGCGCTGTATGCCCAAAGCCCGGTCGATCTCGGCTCTCGGTGCACAGTGTTTATGAACTCCAGAGTAAAACAAGCGCAGAAGGAAGGAGCGGAGGTAGCGGATATTTCCGCCGGTCTTGCCTACTCCGTTATAAAAAACGCCTTGCAGAAAGTTATTAAAATAACCGATCCTTCTCAATTGGGAAAAAACATAGTGGTGCAGGGCGGCACATTTTATAACGAAGCGGTGCTGCGCGCTTTTGAGCTGATAAGCGGCAGAGAAACCATAAGACCAGATATCGCGGGTATAATGGGCGCGTTCGGCGCGGCTCTGATCGCCAGGGAGAGATATACGGAGAACTTAAAATCCACACTGCTTAACGCGGATGAATTAAAATCCCTGCGAATCAAATCTACCTCGACCAGGTGCAAGCGCTGCGCAAATAATTGTCTGCTAACTGTCAATCAATTTACAAGCCTGACAGCAGGCGAAAGTTTCAAAAAAAAGAATACCGGCGTTTTAAAAAACCGCGGGCGTAAATTTATCAGCGGTAACCGCTGTGAGCGTGGACTGGGCTTAGAAAAGAAGGACACCGACATACCCAATCTTTTTCAATATAAACTAGACCGTCTTTTTGGTTACAAACCGCTAAGCCATACAGAGGCAAAACGTGGAATAGTGGGGCTTCCACGCGTACTGAATATGTATGAAAACTATCCGCTGTGGTTTACATTCTTCAATCAATTAGGTTTTTCCGTAATGCTCTCTCCAAATTCAACAAGAAAAATCTATGAGCTGGGTATAGAATCCATACCTAGTGAAAGCGCCTGTTACCCCGCTAAACTCGTACACGGGCATATAGTTGAACTGATTCGTGCGGGGGCGGATTTTATATTTTATCCGTCCGCGGTCTATGAAAAAAAAGAAATAGACGGCGCGGATAATCACTACAACTGTCCTATCGTTACTTCTTACCCCGAAAATATCAGAAATAATGTAGAGGAACTGCGGGAAAGAAACATTCCATTCTTTAATCCGTTTCTTAATCTTAACGACAAAAAATCTGTATTTAAAGAGCTGCGCAATGTTTTTAAAGACATACCACCCTTACAGATAAAAGCCGCCTTGGATTCGGCTTGGGCAGAGCAAGAAAATTACAGACGCGACATAATGCGCAAAGGCGAGGAAACGATAAAATTCCTGCAATCGCGCGGCATGAGGGGAATAGTGCTGGCGGGCAGACCATACCACATCGACCCGGAAATAAATCACGGTATACCGGAACTGATTACCGGCTATGGGGCGGCGATATTGACGGAGGACAGCATAGCCCATTTGGGCAAAGTTGAACGACCGCTTATAGTGCGCGACCAATGGGCTTATCATTCAAGGCTGTACGCGGCGGCGAGTTATGTCGTTAATGAAAAAAACCTTGACCTGGTACAGTTAAATTCTTTCGGCTGCGGATTGGACGCCGTAACCACCGACGAAGTACATGAAATACTCCAAAATTCCGGAAAGATTTACACTACCCTTAAAATAGATGAAGTAAACAATCTGGGCAGCGCGAGGATTCGCGTCCGCTCACTGTTCGCGGCTCTTAACGAGCGGCGTGACAACCGTGAGATAATACCTGTTCACAGACCGGCCCGGCGCATGTTCACCAAAGAAATGCGTAAGCGTCATACCGTGCTATGCCCTCAAATGTCCCCGGTACATTTTGACTTGCTAAATGAAACGCTTGTGTCCTGCGGATACAATGTGGTAATGATGGAGGGCATAGATAAAAGCTGTGTGGATACCGGATTAAAATATGTAAATAACGATGCCTGCTACCCTGCGTTGATAGTAGTCGGTCAGATTATGAACGCTATTCAATCGGGTAAATACGATACTGATAACTTGAGTGTCATGATCACTCAAACCGGGGGCGGATGCCGAGCTACCAATTATATAGGCTTTATCCGAAAGGCTTTGCGTAAGGCGGGATTGACCCACATTCCGGTCGTATCCATTAACGCGGGCGGACTGGAAAAAAACCCCGGCTTGAAATATACCCCGGCCTTTTTAAATAAAGCGTTAATGAGCTTGCTTTATGGAGATCTTTTCATGCGCGTACTGTACAGAACCCGCCCTTACGAGCTTGTTTCGGGTTCGGCGAACGCTCTGTATGACAAATGGAACAACATATGTAAAGAGGCTGTAAAAAAAGGTTCTCTGAGTGAATTCAAACGCAATGCGCGGAATATCGTCCGCGATTTTGATACTTTACCCTTAACAGACGAAGTAAAACCCCGCGTGGGTGTAGTCGGAGAGATACTTGTAAAATTTCACCCCACCGCCAACAACGACATTGTGGGATTACTGGAAAGCGAAGGCGCTGAAGCGGTCGTGCCCGATCTGGTGGACTTTTTCCTCTATGGCTGCC
Source organism: Clostridiales bacterium (assembly GCA_031273705.1). Lineage (GTDB taxonomy): Bacteria > Bacillota > Clostridia > Lachnospirales > WQUN01 > JAISGK01. The sequence continues at coordinate 103 of JAISRJ010000126.1, read as the reverse complement.
ACAACGCTAAATTCAAGGTCGGTCATCTGGGCGAAAAATTCTCTAAGAGAATCATTAATTCAACTGTTATTGGTATTATAGAGTTCTACAGGCGATCTATCCG
>JAISRJ010000033.1 GCA_031273705.1 Clostridiales bacterium | reverse complement strand
GCGGTTCACCGATTATGATCCCGGCGTTCCCGGACGAGCAAACTCGCATTGACTATGACCTGACCTACTATGTCAATGATGTGAATTTGACAAACACGCAGGTGCTGGCGGAATATGGGCGCCGCGGTGAACTGAAAAATGTTTACACCTACGGTGTTCAAAGGCTGAACGCGGCGCGTGTTGACGGCACAGTTGACACATATGAATATGACGGACGCGGCAGCGTTGTGTCCGACGGCGTTCACACTTATGAATATGACCCATTCGGCGGCATTTTATCTGAAATTTCTGGCGAACTACCTTTCTTCGGGTACAACGCCGAGGAATACAACCCTGTCACGGGGCTTGTTTATTTGCGCGCGCGGTATTATAATGTGGAAACAGGCACATTTATTTCCGAGGATAGTTACTTAGGCTCTGACGATAACATCAGCAGTCAAAACCGCTATGCCTTTGGCGAAGGCGACCCGATTAACAATATTGACCCCACCGGGCATTTCGCAAGTTTAATCACACAACAGGCGGGGTGGCAGACGGATTATTGGGGCAACAAATTTGATAAATACGCCAATAGTCAAATTACAAATCAGACAAACGCAATTAATGAACGCAGTTACAATGATTATTCAATCTCGGAGAAAAAAGCAAACGAATACGCGAAAAACGGCGGTGACGCGGCGCGGGGACTTTGCACGAGTTATAGTTGTGTTCCGGGAAGTCAAGTAGAAAAAGCCATAAGCGCGATGGAAGACCATATTGACGATGTGGAAAAGACGTCAAATGAGAAGATCAAAGAGATACGAGACAATAACATGGCTTTGTGGGCGCCGTCTGCGCCAAAACCAAGTACGCCGAGCGATGGTGGCAGTTCGGGCGGTAGTTCAAGTAGCAGTACTGGTGGCAATGCTGGCGGTGGGGGCAACGGAGGTTCATCAAATAGTGAAAACTCGGTTCCAGAGCGAACGCAGTATGAAAACGATCTGATTTCAGAGTTGTCAGGCAAAATTAAATTAACTCACACATTTAATAATATAACTATAAAGCTCAACTTGGGAATTACGGTTTATCTTGGACTCCACAAAGTTATTCCTCCTTTTCCTTTCTATCACGCAACCCTGTTTATATTTGTTACCCCTTCCGCCAGAGTGTATTATAATGATTATTCGCGTGGCAAGCTAAGTTTTAAAGATTTATATGATACTAATGGAGTGAAAATTCAGGGAGTAAAATATGCTACAATTGGCGGAACATCTTCGCAAGAAGGGCCAGATAACGGTAATCCGCTTACGGGGCTTTTAATCGGCGGATATAATCGCCCATCCGATATGAAATTGGAATCAAAAATATCTGTGGAAAAGCTTAATATAACCGATTTAGAAAGATTGTTTAATCTCGTGGACACCTTTAATAATAAGAGTAATTTGGGTTATTCGCTTTTTGCTATTGGGAAACAATACAATTCCAGTTCATTTATGAGGGGATTATTAAATGTTTACGGCATTGATCTTGGTGACAAAACAGGCAACAGATATGTCGGTTGGAATAAACCCGCCCCAAGTAATTATTACTTTTAGGAGATGAAAATATGAAAAAGTATCTTCTTTTTGGCTTGGCTGGTTTATCAATAATAGTTATTATGTGTGTGGTTGTTGTTTTGTTACATCCTTTAAGGAAACCAACAGGATGGATCAGGCAAGATTTACTCAAGTTAACCCCGATTGGCACCAGTATGGATGAAGTTCTTGTTACCATAAGACAAAAACATAAAGAAAGGGATATATCCGTAGATTATGAAAAAGGCTATAGGGTAAACAAGGAAGGAAATCTGGACTTCACTAATATGCCTGAGTTTTCGATTGTTGGTGAAAAAACAATTTGTGTTTCAATGGGTTCCTACAGAGTGGTTTTTACAACCTATGTGGACGTATATTATGGCTTTGATGAAAACTCTGAATTGATTGATATTCTTGTTTATAAAGGAACGGATTTGCTGTAAATAATGTGCGCAACCTATTGCTACGCTTACGGCGAGGGCGATCCCGTCAACAATATTGACCCCACAGGGCATTTCACAAGTTTGATTACGCAGCAGGCGGGTTGGCAGACGGATTATTGGGGAAACAAATTTGACAGATACGCCAATGGTCAAATTACAAGTCAGACAAACGCGACCGGTTCACGCAGTTACAATGATTATACAATCTCGGAGAAAAAAGCGAACAAATATGCCGGGGACGGCGGAGACGCGGCGCGGGGACTTTGCACGAGTTACAACTGTGTTCCGGGTGAACAAGTTGAAAAAGCCATTGCGGATATGGAGCAGAAGATAAAGGACACGAAGAAGACGGCAAATGAGACGATTAAGACGGCTCGGGAAGGCAATATAAAGGAGTGGGAGGCTGCGAATCTCAAAACGACAATCTTAATAAAGAGATATTTCTCCGGTGGCGGAATAATCACGGATGAGGGGGTGATTTTGCCGGAACTTCCAGATTCATTCTTTTTAAAAATGGGTTCAACTGGCGATATAGTTAAATACCTACAATATTTGCTTTATCAAGCAGGTTATAATATATCTATTGACGGGCTTTATGGATTGCAAACTTTTAACGCAGTAGCGGCCTTTCAAGATAAATACAAACTTGAGGTAGATGGAATTGTAGGGTCAAGAGTATGGAATAAATTAGCCGGAATTATAACAAAAAGCGACGATAGGCAACTTCTTATAGATGTTTTGGATGAATTTACGCCAGTATTGTCAGAACTTGCGGCTGCAACCGGTACAGCTTTTGGGAAGATTTCTGGATTCATTGGAATAATTTTCAGCCTACTTATGCTTAAAGGTGACGAACCAGATTCAGCGAAATTATATAGACGGATGCAAGGTATTACTTACGCGGCAAGCACAAAAGTCGATTCATTTTTTTCGACACTGCAAAGCAAATATCCAAATAATCTATTTGCTCCGATATGGTTTGACGATTATGCTCAGCCATCTTTTGCAGGTAAAAACGGTTTAAGAGAAAATGATGTTTACACTTGGGCGGCTCTGAATGTTTACTCTGGTATCTCCTTCACAAAAAGGCCTTGGGGCGTTTGGGCGACTTCTACCGATTCAGCTCAAAGGCTCGCCAAAAAAATAGGCGGAAGATACGACGGTTGGTCTGACCAAACTGGATTTGTGAAAATGCAGCAATATACTGTAAAATGCGGTACAAGTGCATTTAAAATATGGTTCGACTATAAGATATAGATGGAGGGCAGCATATGAAATTAACACCACTTACCAAGCGATGCGTATTTATTTGTTGGGAATTTATTGCTGTTTTTCCGTGGAGTGCAATAATATATCACACCGCTTCGCCTTATAGAATATCAATAGTCATATGCTTTTGTATCCAATTAAGTGCCGCCTCCGCTTTGATAATTTTCCGTATCGTTAAGTTCATAATTAAAAAACGTAAAAATGGAAAGTAAAACACCAAAACTGATTAATCGACGTTAACGGCAACGGCGGTTCACCGATTATGATCCCGGCGTTCCCGGACGAGCAAACTCGCATTGACTATGACCTGACCTACTATGTCAATGATGTGAATTTGACAAACACGCAGG
>JAISRJ010000337.1 GCA_031273705.1 Clostridiales bacterium | reverse complement strand
ACGCCATCAAGGCGGGGTTAGCACTTATAGTCAGTAACGGCTTCCCCGACGACCGGCTGAGATTTGTGTTGCACAATTACGAATACGCGATTGCGTGTATCAAGAACGAACCGCATAAGGGAATAGAAGCCGGTATCGAAACCATGGGCGAATTTGTTTATGGTTCTACTTTAGACAGCAAAGTTTACGCGGACGCGATTGAACAAACGAATCAAGAATTCCTAAAATTCGCGGTCAACGAGTATCTACTTAAAAATACTCATAGTTCAGTAGTTATTTTAACACCAAAACGTAACACCGCGCCAGATGCAATTTCTGTCATTAATGAGACAAATGAGGAAAAACTCAATTTAATGGAAGAAGGTTTATTAGAGGAGGGTTTATTAAAAGAAGATTTATTGGAAGAAAGTTCTTTGACAAACTATTTGGCGAAAAAAGAATCCGACTATAAACCGCGGTCGATGAATACAAGTATCGCGTCTACTCTGCCTGTATTCAAGAGCGAAAAAATACACGGTGTTAAAACTGTGTTTACCGATTTAAATACTCACGGCATTTCTTCCATACATTTATATTTGGATGCTTCAGCGATACCTCAGAATCTTATAGGCTATGCTCAAATTCTGGCTCATGTGACAGCGGACGAAAGCGGATTTTTACCGGATACGTTGATTGGCAACTCTTATGGGTATTTGGCGGCGGATAGAAAGTTCGGAACTCAGGAATTTATCCCCAGGACACATCTGATATTCAAGGGCCTAGATAGAGATATAAACAGTATGACTATGGCTATCGAGCGAGCGCTGGACCCGGATGTATCCGTAAGTAAAAACATCGTGTACAGTTATTTGGTTCGCGCCAAGCTCGCGATGGATAACGACTATGAAAATATTATGCCGACTTCTTACTGCCTCGCGAAGATTACATCCGGCTTGAATGAAAAAGAAGTTGGATCTGGACAATATGAATATGAAATTAACGGACCGGCATACTACAGCTTTATAGTAGGCTTGCTTTCGGATTTTGAGAATGTATGGCCAACTATAGAAAACAATTTGATGACTGTAAAAAAGCAGCTTCCCAATAAAAATAACGCTCTTATAAGCTTTACCGGCTCACAAGACGCGTACAAGACATATGTCGATAATGGAAAGAAGCTTGCGAAACTTTTTCACAATAAAGTTGTAAAACCGCGTAAATACAATTTCACCGATCCGGAGATCAATTTTTTCCCGACTCCATTAGAAAAAACCAACTCTGTAATGCAGGGCGGATCATTAATAAAGTCCGACGCGGAATACAGCGGCGCGTTTTTGGTGACTGCCAACCTTCTAAATTATGATTATCTGTGGCCTTTGATTCGAGACAAAGGCGGAGCCTACGGAGTAAATGTCAGCGTTTCGCACGACGGTTCCGTGTTATTATCCTCGTATCGCGATCCTAATAAAGACGAGACACTTAATGTATATAAAGGTGTGCCGGAATTTTTGAGGCAGCCGGTAAACGACGACGATTACGCAAATGTGCGAGCGCATGTACTTTCAAATTGGGATGAACAGTTTCAGCCGCACCGGCTTTGGGACTATGGCGCGAAAATTACTTTGGGCTTGTTAAACGAATCCGAACTTAAAAGGATAAGATTTGAAATTCAAATGAGTCTGCCGGGGGATATGAAAGCGGACGCGGATATATGGGAAAAAATCTTGGATCAAAACATCATTTCCGTAGGAGGATTGGTTAGCTGAATAAAAATTCCCCCGTATGAAAAAATATAATCGGAAGGAGTTGATAATGGATGAACATTACTCTGTTATCCGGATACAGATACAATAAGCATTATATGCCACGGCGCAAAGGCAATTACTCAGCAAAGGCACAAGTGGAAGAAACCCTCAACACACCCATCAATACCTCGGAATCCACAAGCGGCGTATCCGGCAAATATATTAGAAGTATTGGTAATCTATTCAATGAAAATTCACTGAAGAGAATAGAAAACTCGTCCGGAAAACCCGCGGCCGGATTTATGAAGAGTGTCGGCTATTTAAAGGACGATTCTTGGGATCGGTTTACAGTCGCCAGGTTTGTGGACGCTGTTTCAAAAAGTGTCGGCGCCTCGTTCGACGTGGAAGAAATAATGAAACGTTTCGATATAAACGGCGACGGATTCCTTAATCGCGACGAGCAGACCGCCATGATCGAAGGGCTTGCGACTGGAGAGTATGAAAAAACCGCCTTTTCTAAATCCATAGCGCAAAGTATCGTCGAACAATTAAAAGATTTATACGTTCAAAACGGGCAAAATGAAAGATCCCGCGAGTTAAAAACTATTCGCAAGTATGAAAATCTCTTCTGGTACGAAAATGATCTGTCCGAAATTCCCTTATTCGGCGCGTAAAAGCCGTCAATTTAAGGCAAAGAGCAAAATGCTGGGTACCCGGCATTTTGCCGTTTGTCTTTTTTTACGCAAGTTCCCTTGTAATTGGTTAAATATAACATAAATGCCATAAGAACTTTATATTACAATCGCATGAGTTTATTGACATTTTTCCGCATTATTGTTATTATTAATTATAAACTTGTAGCCGATTTAATATTGGTTGCATAACATCGTTGTAAAGTTGTAATTTAATTGTCACACAAATCTGGAAAAAGGAGGTAATTACTGCTGTTGTTACCAAAAATTCAGCAGTAGATTTTATGAAATGGATGAAACGTAGGAAACATGTAAGAATTGCGTCGTCAATTGCGCTGATAACTGCGGTTGTGATGATTATAACCTATTTTGGAGGGCGCGAGTTAATCGACGGCATGGGAGGTAGCTTTGGCGGAACAGTTCATTATGACTTCGGCGATACAAATACGGATATTTATGTTGAAAACTGGAGTAATGTTCCCGTTTACGCGCGAGTCAGGTTATATGAATATATGGAAATAGGTCCCGGCGCGGGAAATACCGATCCGGAGTTAAACCAATCGACGCCCCTAATCAGCGGCTCTAACGCGAACGATTTATCCACCTGGAGCATACACGCCAGCAGCGGCAACCTAGATTCAGATGTTTTTAGTACATATTGGCAGTGGAACACCGGCGGTCAAAAATATTATTTCCCCGTCGCGAAGGAATTGCGCGGCGCCGTCGTGGACGGCATCGACTATATAGACTCGAACAGCCCCGCTAATATGGGACCTTTCGACGTTAGTGAAAATGGCACACATACCAGATTAACACCTAACTCAACTGTTTTTTCTATGGCGGACTGGTTAGCGAACGACCGTCCCATAGGCGATATTTGGGTTATAGATTCTGACGGCTGGGCATATTGGGCTTCTCCGATTTTACCCAACGATTCCACAGGCTTATTTCTTAACAGTTTAGTACTTTTGCAAGATCCGGGTCAAGAATATTTCTATAATATCTACGTAGAAGCTCAGCTTACCACAAGAGACGGCTCTTTGACAGAAGATGGATCAGATAGTTATACTACATATGGTCTGCCGGAAATGGGCGGTTGGACTGCGGAAGCTCAATCTATGATGGATTACGTAACACATAATTCAAATCCCTTAGGCTATGTATCCATAACCTCGGATATGGCGACGGTAGAGGATGTAATTTATGTTCCGCCGGGTCAAATAGTGACTCTAACCGCTTATAATTCCGATGGTTCCCCTGATATTAGCTGGTCACATTCCAACGCGTCCTCGTTCTCTATATCCGCGAGCGGTAATGTCGCTTATATTGCGTTGTCCGAGAACGCGGCGAACGACGATATACTTACTGTTACCGCCGAATCATTAACTCAGCCCGGTATTGCCACAACCAGAGCTATAGCTGTACTTAAGGAAGATACAATACCCACTTATAACGCTACCATAAACCAAGATAACGCCATTGCAAGCCAAGATAACACGTTTGTAAGTACGGATACCATTGTCGCAAACCAAGGCATTGCGTCAACCGCTCCACTGGACCCTAATTACTATGATAACGGTGATAATACTTTTTGTATATTTGATGTAAATGACACATTAGTGGAGATTTTCAGCGGCGGTATAGATGAAATACCGGGCACTGCTGATGATACTTACTCTATAATTATATATGGAAGCGAAATGTTTCAGGGTCCGGACCTAGATGGATCTTACTGGGCGAAAGGAACGGATGGAAAATTAGGAACCGTCGATGATATTAGCGTGCAATTGGATATTCCGCAGGACGCGCTTGTTACAAGCACCGATCCTACTAATTCCGCCGCTACGACACCGACCGCAGATCAGGCATCGACAACTTATCCATATGGCTACGACACGACTCAGCTATCGACAACTTATCCATATGGCTACGACGCGACTCAGCTATCGACAACTTATCCATATGGCTACGACGCGACTCAGCTATCGACGGCTTATCCATATGGCTACGACACGACTCAGCTATCGACGGCTTATCCATATGGCTACGACGCGACTCAGGCATCGACGGCTTA
>JAISRJ010000333.1 GCA_031273705.1 Clostridiales bacterium | reverse complement strand
TCCCGATAATCGTCGGTATTGTTAAGGTATTCTAAAGACAGATTTTCCGGCGGCATGGGCACGGCTCTGGCTCGCTCGCCCTTCCATTTTTCGTTCATTAACGAGAAGGCGTCTCGCAGACGGTTTACCCTCTCCGATTCGTTTTCAGCGCCGAACGGAATGGCTGTTTGGAATTCCACAGGATATTGCAGCTTCGCCAAGCCTCTGCCCTTTACAGGTTCGGGGGTTAAACCGTCCGTTTGACCGACAATGTTAAGGTAGTCAAACCGGTCATTTAATTGAAGAGCGTAGTGCAGTTTATAGTTCTGCGTGATTCTTATCTTTATCGCGTTAGAACTGTTACCGGTAAACACCTGATATATACCATAATTTCCGCCCTCGCGAGACAGCAGAATAATGTCCGGTTCATAATCTAAAAACATCTCGGCAAAAGCCGCGTAGTTATCTAAGAATACAATGATTGCCGGCAAATGCTTTCCGCTGGCTTCTATGTAAGACTTTATATTGCCTACGCCATATTCGGCGAACTGTTTCTTCCGATTCGCTAATTCGCGTTTTAACATACGGAAGAATTTTACGATCTTTTCATCGTCGTCAGAGAAGATTACATCGCCGAAATGCGGTAGAGTCTTAAAATACTCAGTCGATCTGCCGCCAAAGTCCAACATATACATATGTACTATATTGGGGGAATAACTTTGCGCCAAGGCGTAGATTATTGTTTGCAGAAAAGTTGTTTTGCCCGTGCCCGGCGCTCCGTACAGCGCGACATGACCGTGCAGTCCTATATTAACGGATAAAACCTCTTGCGTTTGTGTCTTGGGGTCGTCATACAATCCAATAGCCGGGTTAAGCCAACTGTCGGTTGCAATCCATTCCTCACCGTTAAATCCGCCGTCACGGTTTTTCCTATTAAGATCGTGCCAGTTTATAATTTTAGCCAGAGGCTGTAGCCACAGTTTGGGGGAAGCTAGCCCCTTTCTGGTCGAATATTCAGAGATAAATTTAACCGTCGCGGACAGTTGGGTATCCTCTGTTTTCATAACGTTTTCTTTCGGTTCGGCAAAACCTTCTATCTGCGCGCAAAGATTCAATAATTCAACGGATTGATTTAATTTACCAGAACCAAGATTGTTAGCGCTCAAATAAGGCGCGCCGCTCCAACCTCCTTGTATAAGGCGAAAGATCTCGTCGTTGCCCACTTGCACATAGGCGCGGCCTTTTTGAACAATCTGAGAGGCGTCCGGTCTTTTCAGCATTTCTATACTGTCCAGCTTATCCCCGACTTTTAAGCAAATTCTGAATCGGGTATTGCTCCAAATTTGATCATCCACAACCCCGGACGGCTTTTGGGTAGCCAATATCAGATGCACGCCCAGGCTGCGTCCGATACGGGCGGTACTGACTAACTCCTGCATGAAGTCCGGCTGGTTGGCCTTTAATTCCGCGAATTCGTCTGAAATAATAACCAAATGCGGCAACGGGACGCCGGCTTTTTCTCTCTTCTCTTTATGCAACCGCTGATATGAGTCGATATTGTTGACATTGGCGTTGTTAAAAAGAATTTGACGGCGGGCAAGTTCGGCTTTAAGTGAAATTAATGACCGCCTAACCTGATTTCCGTCCAAGTTGGTGATTGTACCGGCGACATGCGGCAATTCCTTAAATAGATTCGCCATTCCGCCGCCTTTGTAGTCTATCAGAATAAACGAAACATAGTGTGGATGATAGTTGACCGCCATAGATAATATGTAGGACTGAATAAATTCGCTCTTGCCCGATCCTGTAGTACCCGCGATAAGACCGTGTGGACCGTGGAATTTTTCATGAATATTAAGTGAGAATACTTCGTCTCCAGAGGCAATACCAATTGGGGCGTCCAGCGTTTTATAGGACAGATTTTGCTCCCACCGCTGTGAGATAATCATATCTTCTACGACGTCCGCGCCGTACAGTTCAAAAAACGTAAGGGACTCTGGCACAGCGGAGCTTTCGGACTGCTCTCGCACATTTATGTTAAGCAGTTTCTTCGCGAATGCCGCCATATCAATATTACCGGTTGTGTCGGCCGCAAAACTTTGCATCAATCCACTCTTGTCGTTCTTATTATATACATAGCTTTCGGCATCGTTACATTGCAATATTATATTGCAACTGCTGGGCAGCAGATCTATTTTCTCACTTATAAACACAATAGAGACACCGAGTTTATCCCCTTCTTCGGCAATGCGTTTAAAGATAGGCTCTTTTTCCACAGCCTTATTGTTTGCCACAAAGATTAAATAGTGCGGCAGCATGACTGTTTGGTTGTTAATATCTTTCATTTGCGTTTTGCGCTCATCCAGCATCGAATCCAAGTAATACAAAACAGTGCGGAGCTGGTCCTCTTTAGAGCTGATAAGGCGTATATCTTTGTACTTGGTAAAGGTATGGGGCAACCATTGCACAAAATCCCACTCCGGCGCGTTTTCGATAGTATAAATGAAACAGAGTTTTACTTCGTCATAGCAGTGCAATGTCGCGGCTTGAACTACCATTGCTCTTGCCAAGTCATACAGTCTGTCTTTCAGCCCGATAAAGCCGACCATGTGATCGGTGCGCAAATTCAAAGAAATCGGCGCGTTCTCCAAATATTTGAATTTATTTTGGATTCTAATACTTTCAGTTCTAAGGGGATCTTCTTCTAATGTAAAACGTTCTTTGGGAACTGTAATTTCAAACAATTGATCCCTTGCGCCTATACCGACCCGAATATCCAAAAAATCCTCATTTTGGGGGTTGCGCTCCCAAAGTCTGCGATCTATACTGTGTACGCGATTAACGCACAGGCTAACGTCGGGATATAATTCTTCCAGCACACCGCGGTTATACTCCGAATTTTTTCCAATCTTTAACTCCAGGTTGGTTATGTAGCTCATGTAGCGGTTTTTACGCTGATTTTCTTCGATTGCCGCTTGCTTTTCAGTATAATTCTTCATAGCGATCGGAAAGATAATCGCGCCGGATAACATAGCTACAGTGGTAACAACCCCTGCTATGGTTGCCGCCATATTGCCGGAAGCGCTGGATGTGATAGTAACCATCAGGCTTATCATCATACCAATACCCATTGTAAGCGACGGACCTATTTGCAGTAAAACAGGCGGTTGCCTTTGCTCTTTGCGCTGGGGCGGCGGATCAATCTCTTGCGGTTCCGATTCAAATCGCTTTACTATACGAGGAGAACGCGTGAAATATTGCTCTTCTTCCGGCTGCGCCTCTTCTGGTGAATCTTCTGTAATTGTGTTGGAGACGGGCGGAGTATAGCCGTACAGCTTAACCGATACTTTATTATAAGGGTTGTTTATTGCTATCAGATTATCCAAATAGATAATTTTTAACCCGCAGATATATATTATGTCGCCAAAATGTAAAAGCGTAGCGCCGCTGATCTTTTTTCCGTTAAGATGGACACCGTTATGACTGCGCAAATCCTCAATATACGCCTGCCTGTCTCGATAACTTATTTCGGCGTGATTTTGTGATATAAGCGACGAATCAAAGCTGATTATATTCTCGCGGTTTCGCCCGATGTGTATCGAGGTCCTATTCTCCGCCAAAAATTTCTTGTAATTAACAAATCCGGAGTCCAGCTTTGTCGGAATAATTACCAAGCTGACATTCGCTTCAAACATGTGAACTTTTATGGATATATCCGGACTAAGCGGGCATTCCTGACCGGGTTTTAACCCTACAATTTCATATTTGTTCTTGGATACAAGTTTCCAAACACCGTTGCTTACATAAACAGACAGCTGAATATTGGTTCGCAGTTTGGTTTCATAGTTATATAAATCTACGCTGAATCTACCGTCAAGCACATCCGGAAAATAAAATTCCTTAACGATATTTTCGCAATATGCATGTAAGTACATAAATGTAATGTCCCCCCCATTTCTCCATTTAAATTCTTTTGAGTAAAATCGGAGTTGAAACTGCAGAAATATCAGTTCGGTATTATGATTTTATTAATGAATAATTCGGATCTTCCCATTTTGATTGTGTCCCCTTCATATATGCGGCGTGAATGTCCGGAGGGCACAGCCGCTCCGGACACGATTACGCCGTTTTCCGAATTGTGGTCGATTATTATAAAAGCCCCGTCGATCAAATCGATACTCGCGTGAGGTCTGCTGACGCTGACATCCTCCAAGAATACATGCGCCTGTTTATTTCTTCCAATAACGCACGGAAAAGTGCGCACTTCTACCCTGTACTCCGAGTGGTTACTTTTAATATCCAACTCTATAGTAGGCACAGCTTTTGATCTCTGTTTGCCTCCGGGTTTTTTAATTTTAACTTGCTCGTCTTCGTTAAAAAACAATTTCTTTAAAAAGCCGCCGCTCAAGTTATGACCTCAATTCCTTATGGTTTTGCTCATATTAAAATATTTCTCATTAATAGTATCCCTGTTAGAAAATTTCTCTATACAGTTTATAGATAACATACGCCGAATCGCCTCTGTCCATGATAAGCTGAGGCTGAAAACTCGCGGCGTCAGAACCGCGGAACATCTTAGCCTGAACCATTCGGGCTATGTCTATTTTAGCCCAAGACGCGATAGAAGCGGCATCACTGAATTTTGACAAAGTGCTTGCGGCATTGCTCTCATTAGTGTTATATTTGTGTAATTTATTAAGTCCCCGTCCGGAGATAGCCATAAATTCTACTTTGGGTATAAGTTTTAAAGGTTTGAAGGTATTATCCTCATAGCCTTTTATTACGCCGCTGGCGTTGGCCTGGTTTGCCGCCGCGGCATACCAAGAACCCACCGAGACGTCCGAAAAGCTGGTCTTACCGTCGTATGGCGCGTCGAAGCCCATAGATCTTAGCAACATACTGGCATATTCCGCTCGTGTTACCTGGTCAGCCGGCGCGAACTCGTCGCCGGATTTTCCGCTCACTCGACCTTTAGCCCTTAAATATAATATAGCGTCGCGCACTTCTTTAGCACAACTTGCGATATCAGAAAAATTGGCTGTAACTTCTCTGTTGACTAAAGTCTCGCTGGCTGTGACCGGTATCAAGTTATTGCCCGTTACAGGATTATGTACCCCACCCATGTTGGTACCCTTGCTGTTAAACGCGGATTGTTTGTCTTCATCCACATTCTCCAAGGCGGGTATACCCACATAAATCTTTTTATTCAACTCTTTTGAGAGCTTTATAGAAGCCCCTTTTGTTTCACTCGGGCTTTGGGCGGCCAATAATTGTACGCTGTCCAACCCCAAATCATAAGCCATTCCGCCCGCCTTCATTACGGAAAGCTCGGGTCTGGCCTGGATATTGTTAAACGCAAGCGACGCAAGCGAACGGATATCTTGACTGACTGTAAAAGAAAATTCTTGGTCCGCGGATGCCTTTGGAATAACAACTTCCACATAACCCACACAGACGGTAAATTTATCTACGTCCAAATTCGCGACAGATTTATCTATTATCACATTAGCGCTGTTTGAAGATGTGACGACCCGTAGAGTGGTTTCAAACGCGCGACCGGTATCCAGGCCCGCGCTGTTAAGCGACAAATCCAACTCTTTCGCCAAAATTAAAGCGTTTTCGGAGGCAGTTTTAAGCAACTCGTCATTTAATATTATAGCATTAGAATTTAACTGTATAGTGGTGGCGGTTTCAACAGCCCGCTCCGCAAATCGCTGTACATATTTCATTTCTTCAAAATTCTGTTTTTCGGTCGTTGTTAAAGAATCTAGAAGTTCGGAAACGGTCTCCTTAGCCTTATCTTCATTATTTACCGTATCCAGTTTACCAAAATCGACACCCTCTATAATATTCGGGAGCGGTGTCGGCGTTGGTGTTGGCGTATTGTATACCGATCCGGTTGAGTCAGTTGATTTAGAGGATGTAGTTGTTGAGTCGGAGGATGAGGAAGAAGAAACCGTTACCTCTGCCTTTAAACCCTGATACTCAACTGTAAAGGACGAATCAGCCGCGTCGCCGACATACGCGGTCTTATTTGATAGTGTAGAGCTGGTGGGGTTAATATAAGCGCTTATGTCCGACAGCTCATTAAAGGAAGTTTTAATGGTGCCAATATAATCACCGGAAAGACCGTATTGGTTTAATCTTGTATCAAACTCGCTGTCTATCGCGCTAAATATAGCGTCATAAAGGTATTCGGTTGAACCAACACTGGATTTTGAAAATGATACGGATGTGATCTTAGCCGTTAGTGTCAAGTCAATCGTGTAACTGCCACTGGAATTATTTACAGCCGCTTCGGCTGTAAAGTCGAAAATATCATCGTTAAAATTCCAAACCACCACTTGACCAACAACGTCGGTTAACTGAGTGTTAATAGCCCTGGCATATGATGGGGATGTCGTCACATAATTTCTCAGACCGGATGGATTATTTGTTCCGTCGTCCAAGAATGTGGTAACCAGAGAACTAAAAGGTTCACCGATTTTGCTGTCTTTAACCAACGTATAAAGAGCCGCGTACAGTGACCCCACGGGGACGGTATCACTTGCAGATTTAGTGATAGCCGATGACGCTGTGATGTTCAACGTGTAGTTTGAGGATGAAGAAGCTATAACATTTGAAGTACTAACGCCTCCGATAATTAAGATTGCGACTAGAGCATATGTTGCTTTCTTGAACCAAGTACGGTTTTTCATAATGTCCTCCCCATTATAATTTCAAAAAGTTGGATACCCGAGTTTTTGAAAACCAGCTATTGTATCTTTTTAAAGTGTTGATTAGTAATCCAGTACGGCTTTTCGGATAACCCCGTTCTTTGGGTCGGTGATGATCAGTTCCTCATCCCGAACAAGAAAATCCGCCAGCACGCTATGCACAAATACCGTATCCCACGCGGAACCGTCACGCGGGCGCGGATTAAAATCCGCCACAGGTTCGCCCACAAGCGTTTCCGTATTATAAAAAGTTCCATCTTCAATATTTACTCTGCGTAAAATATTAAAGTCCAGCACATACAAGTCTTGGTCTTTCACCTTTAGTCTTAGAATTTCATAAAACCTAGGCGCAACGCCGTCCACAAAATGCCTGTCGCCAAAAATCCCCGCCAAGTTTTTAACCGTCCTATCTTTCATGTCAAAATACTGGATGAGTCCGCTTTCGGCTTCGGCGACATAAATTCTATCACCCCCAAACGCCATAGTGTAATCGCCTAATGAGTCCCCATGCTCAAACCCCGAATACAATAGGCTGTTTTCACCGGAATTAAGATCTATTACTTTCAAGTGTGTTGCGTTTTCCATGTCAACGCTTTCCAAATAATATATATAATTACCGGTGTCGTCATACACAACATAAAAATCATCAATATGTGTAAAATCCCCATCACCTAAATACACAATTTCTGTATTCGACTGATTAATATCCCGCATCCTTATCAGAGCAAACTTGTAAAACTGTTCCTCAGAATCAAACCACGGTTCGGTTGTAATATAAATGTCTGTACCGGAACATCGAATTAACTCCGGTTTAATGAATTCCTGCTCAAAGGCAAATGATGTCACTGCCCCATCCGGTGAGATCCTACGGATTTTCATATGATCAATTAAATAAACATTGCCTTCGCTGTCTTCGGAAATGCTGGAGGGGGTCGTAAAGCTCGCCTCATTTACGTTACCGTCTTTCTCTCCAAACTCGTTCAGCCCCGCGAAAGAGACAGTCATAAAAGGCAGATTGTAGTTGAGTGATATTTTCGTGGATGTTTCGGTAGGTTTTACAACCCTTAATCCCAAACTGATTAATTTATTTTTGTAATATCCGGTGACGGATGTTTCACCCTCGTTAAGACCTACTACAGAATCGCCGCTAATGCGCGCCACATTCTCGTCTTCAAAAGTCCATCGAATTTCGGAGGCGTTTATAACTTCCTGTTCTCCATCCGGCAGATATTTGTCAATGGAAAAGGGAGCGGACTCCTGTTCCGTAACAGTAATAAGCGAGGGGGAGAGTTTAATTACCGCCAGATTTTCTTGGTTTATTACATAGATACTCCCCGCGAAAGCAGCGGCGGAGATCAGCATAAACATAATCACACCTGCGGCGGATATCCGCCGCAACATGATAGATTTTACCATATTGCTTATGGAAGATTTCGCCTTTTCAAGATCTATCAAAATATCTTTTACATTCTGATAACGGTCATTTGGATCTAATTCTATACATCGTTCGATAATCTTTGCTATATCAAAAGAAACGCGTTCATACAGCCGACTTTTTCTGTATTTAAGAGGTATGTAGCCAGTGACCAACTCGTGCATTATAACGCCCATGCTAAAAATATCTGTTCGCTCATCAATATGCCAATCGGCACGTTCTTCAGGCAACTCGCCAAACCTATCTTTTATAATAGATATGTATTCACTTTTCACACGATGCTTCAACTGTTCGGGCGCCGCGTATTTATATGTAACGGCCTTGTATTGGTCGTCGCCGTCGTGCGCGAATTTTGAGATACCAAAATCAATAAGTACCAGATTTTTATCCGGGGTAATCATTATGTTGGAAGGCTTTAGGTCGCAGTGGATAATGGGATAAGGTTTGATGCTGTGCAGATAAGCCATAACTTGCGCAAGCTGAGTAAACCAATCCACAATATTGCTCTGGCTGACTTGAGCTTCAGATTTTTCAACATCCCAAAGGCTTAACCCTTCTATATAACTTTCGACCAAATATGTACCGTAATCATCCCGAAATATATCTATAATACTAGGTAAATTTGTATGGTTAAGATGCTTTAGAATATTCTCTTCGTTTGCCAGTTCTCCGGTAGTATTATGAACAAATTTAACAATCCATTGATTGTTAAGCTTTGTATTGCGAGCAAGAAATATCCGGCTCATACCGCCGCCAAAAATTTCACGCTCAATTCTGTATTTACCGTCGAAGAGAAACTCTCCGGATTTCAATTCTTTGATTTGCTCCGGTGAATCTTCCGAGACAAGTTCCGGCTGCCGCGACGTTTCCAAAGACTGTTGGGGTGTCAATTCGCCTGTGTTTTCCATCATTTGCGTCTGTGTTTTAATAATTCCGGCGACGATGGATTGAGGGGTAGCGGCGCCGATTTTCATAGTCGCGCTGATAGACGTAATATCCAACGTATCTGTCTGATCAGAAAGGATCTTATGATATATTCTGAATTTATTACGGGTAATTACCAGTCGTAGCAAAAGAACTAAAGCCGCCAAGGCGCTGATAATGCCGATCATCATAAAAATATATTCAAGATACATACACACCTCTCAGTATAGGAAAAAAACCAAAATTTATCCTTAACATAATAAGTTGAATTATAACATCATATTCAAAAATAATCCATATATAAAATCGGTTTTTTTTACTATTGCGGGAGTGCGGTTGTCAGCAAGACCATTCAGATAACGCCACTCTAACTTTCCGATACTGAATCAAGCGCATCACAAAACGCGGCGAGCATGAAATTGGGAATAATTAGAGCACCGGCTGCCTCGTACGCTTCAATCAGTTCGGGCAGTCTGGGCAACTTGCCGCAGATACAGTCCATGGCCAGCACATGATGTCTTTAAGGTTTGCGGACTCATTATATGTCTTTTTGGAATCCGAATCAAGTCGTTTAGCGACATTTTGCAGGGCAACCTTAGAAGCCTCGGCGCTTGCGCCGGGGTCGTTCACGCACCAGGAAATAATCAGTTGAATATCGACCGCTTATTTTTGCGATTGATATAATTTACTTTTAGGTTATAATGATAGGGTAATATTTAATGCCAGACGATCTGGAATTAGCCGCTAAGGGCATTGTTTCACTTGGAGAAGAACGCATTGATGAGATCAGAATTCAAATGAAGTGACATATGGCTGGCTCTTAAATCTATTAATTCTCCTAATATTGCACAATGTGGTATAAACTTACTATATGTTTTACTTTCGATACTGCCGATATCCATTACTATCTATCTAACATTTGCCTGTTTTAGCAAAGGTGATTTACATTCTTAGACAATTAATTGACTGTGTTTTCCTTATTTTACTTTTGACACCTCCACTATAGCGTAATACAATTAATATATTATAAGTGGAGGTGTTGTATATGTTAAAGAAATTACAGTTTATTTTTGCCATTGCCGCTATTTTATGTATAAGTACCAATGTTGTTCATGTCGCCGGCTCAGAAGTTATAATTCCCAAAGATGGTTCCAGCTATGTAGTAATGAGAGTAAACTCAAGGTACATGAATGTAAACGGAGAGGTGCTTGAAATTGATCCGGGCAGGGTTACGGTTCCCATGCTGGTTAATAACCGCACAATGATCCCCGCCAGAGCGTTGCTCGAGTCTATGGGCGGCCAGGTAGACTGGGATGAGGCAACCAAACAAATCTCTCTTAAAGTAAACGATAAAGTGATTATTATGACTCTTAACCAGTCAGTTTATTTTGCCAGCGGCGCTGAAAACACTATGGATGTCGCCCCATTTGAGCGTAACGGCAGAACATACGTACCGCTTAGATTTGCCAGCGAGGCTCTCGGAAGCAAGGTATACTGGTACCCCAACAAGCAAGAAATACTGGTGTCCTTTAACGCGCCCTATATAGGTGCAACAGCCTATTCGGCAACAGCGAGGCCAACGGTGAGGCCAACTTCTGCGCCAATACCGACATCAACACTAATACCAATATCGACACCGAAACCGACACCGAAACCGACACCGACATGGAATAACTTAGTATCGCCCACCCTTGCTCCTAACTTCTCTAATCCGGCTTCTACTGCTGGTTCTTGGACGAAGATAAAGATAGAGGGCGACGCGGTTTTTACAAAAAACACGCAAGACGCGTTAGATCTTATAGAAGAGAAATCCATCGCCAGCTATAAAATGGTGACAAAGTACATAGGAATAATACGGCAAAGTTCATATAGCGGCATGGCGGCAAATTACAGCCCTCCGACTTATTTGGTTGGTGAAACCGCCAATTCCGAAACGGTATGGTACGCAAGTACCATCGTGCACGATTCGTATCATTCCAAGCTTTACCATGATTATCTTGCGCAACATGGAAATGTGCCCGACGACATTTGGATGGGGGCAACTGCGGAAGGTCAATGCCTAGAGATTCAAATTGCTTTTCTTGAAGAAATAGGCGCGG
>JAISRJ010000284.1 GCA_031273705.1 Clostridiales bacterium | reverse complement strand
CCTCAATCAACTATATCACCCTGTTTACCGCTCTTCATCTTACCTTGCCATGTTTACAAGTTCCTGCAGCATTTGATCGGACGAGGATATTATGCGCGAGTTGGCTTGAAAGCCGCGTTGGGTGGTAATCATTTCCGTAAATTCCTGCCCAAGGTCAACGTTGCTCATTTCTAAGACGCCGCCCATTACCTGACCGTCTCTGCCCACGCCGTCAAACGGGCCAGAGTTTGAGGAAGGAATAAACAGATTATCGCCCATCTTTTCCATTCCGGCCGGGTTCTTGAAAAATGCCAGAGGTACCTGCGCCAATAATCTTAACAATCCATTGGAATACCTGCCCATAATCTTTCCGTCCCCGCCTACGCTTATACCGCTCAAATGTCCGGGCGCGTTGCCGTCATGATTATCGGCGAGGGCGTTTGTAGTTTCATTAACAAATTGGTTTAGGCCCCCAAAATTCATTATTATCGCGCCCGTACCGTCGCCCAAGGTAGCCGCTGGGTCCAATTGGGTCGGCGTAACGGTAATCGTGGCGTCAACCGCCCCCGCAACGTTCGCCACACCGGAAAGATGCCCGTCTGTGTCAAATGTAATATTAAAATTCGCGGGCGCGGTGATGGGCATAGGACGCGCCCGGTCGCCATTAGGATAAATCTCCGCGTATGGGAAAGAGACTTCCCACGTGCTTTCTGTAGCCGTATTACCTGTATGTGTCAAGACCACATCCATAACATATTTTGTACCGACAGAATCGTAAAAAGACATACCGCGCTGAACTATAGGGTCTGTATTCGGGTTCATATTACCGGATAGATCTACTTGAGTGGTCGAGGTCGGATCCAGATATTCTTTAACACCCGTTATCTGAACCGGTCGCACGGCGGTCCTGTCTATAACAAAATCCTTTACGTTATTATCCCAGACGGTATCCCAGCCCATTAATTTCATCCCGTTCATTGCGATATTTCCCTGAGCGTCCTCGATAAAATTACCCGCTCTGGTAAAATACTGCCCCGTATTGTCGCCGACAATAAAGAAACCGTCCCCTTGAATCATCAGGTCCAACGGATTATCCGTCCGCTGTGCCGAACCGTTTGACATAAGCTTATCAATGGACGCGACATTTACGCCTAAGCCGATTTGCGTCGGATTGCTGCCGCCTCGGTTTGTAGCCTGATTAGCGCCGGTGGCGCTGGAAACCGTCTGGTTAAAAATTTCCGCGAATGTCACTCTGCTGGATTTGTACGCGACAGTATTTACATTGGAAATATTGTTAGCTATAACATCCATCTTTGTTTGATGTACGCGTAAACAGGATACGCCGGAAAATAACGAACGCATCATAATAAATACCTCCTCTCATCTCATTAATATTTGAAAATATCTCCCACTTTATTCTTGCTGATAAGAGTCCGGCGGAATATTTATCCCATCAAACTCACCAAAATCGACCGGCAATTCCGAAATCTCCTCTACAGAGTCAACGGCGACCTCTCCGCCGCGCGTCACCAGATAAGGTTTGGAATTTCTAATAACCACGGATTCCACTATACCCTCAATATCGCCGCCGTCTCTCGCGGCTTTTATGTTTTTACCAATCATTGCCATGCCCTGCGTAATATTCATTGCCTTGGATACGTTCTGCATCTGCTCCAGCGCAGAAAACTGCGCCATCTGCGCGATAAACTCTTTATCGTCTGTCGGGTTAAGCGGGTCCTGATATTTTAATTCAGTCAGCAGTAAACGCAAGAAAGCGTCTTTGTCCAAATTAGAACGCTGATCGACCGCGCGAGGAGTATTGTCCCGCTTAAGAGTTGTAATATCCGCCCATATGGTATTTTCCATGCCTTTGCTCCTTTTCTGGTCTACGCGGTAAAGCTAACCCGGCTGTCACGCAAATTTATATCCGGTGAAAGTTTCGCCTCAACGATATCGCTTTGTATCCGCTGAACTCTTGACGACCGCCCGGACGACCGCCCGGACGATTGTCCAGAAGGCTTTCCGGACGATTGTCCGGACGATTGTCCGCGCGGCTGATACTCTTTGCGTTCCTGTCCGACCGATACGCTGATTTGAGTCACATTCAATCCTTGCTTTGCCAAAGTGTCTTTTAAAATATTAAAGTCCGCTTCCATTATTTGCTTTACACGCTGGCTCTCCGCTATAAACTTGGCGGTAATCCGCCCGTTGTCCGAAACGATTTTCATTGTAAGATCTCCCAGGGTTTCCGGCTTTAGGGCTATTCTCATTTCAGAAACGTTATTTTTAATGTCCGTCTTAAAGGTATCTACAATCTGCTTAAGCACGTCGGGCGCGTTTATCGGCCGCGCCGACTCGCGGGCGCGGATTATATCCAACGACCGTTCAAATTCCGCCCCATCCGCTCCAATCGAAGATATTTGATTCCCGCCCAGTGGCTCCGAGGGATCTACCGGCGTATCGACAGCGGGCGCGCGATAGGTCTTTTCATTAACATTAGGGGCGCTTGGGTTAAGCTGTTCCGCGGATTCCGCCGTCTCCGAAGGCTGTACTTGACCGATTTCGCCCTCCGATTCCGTAGATGTATCCGACGGGGTATCCTCTCGGTAGTTTTCCATCTTATCGAAAAAGTCTTCCTCTATAATTTCCCTCACACGCATCGACAGCGCATCCACATCCGCTAACACCGGGGCGTCGGATTCACTCTCCGCTGAAACGTTTTTATCATTCTTTAACGCTGATTCTTTTTCTTCTGTATCAGGCTGAGGAACCGCCGATGACTGCGAGGCGTTTTCTTGCGCCTCTAAAGAAACGCTTGGATCTACAACGGATTCTTCAGTCTGAACAGATATATCTGTCCGCGCGGATTTATCCTGAGCGGCTTCTTCTATTTCTGATCTGTCGGAATCAGCGTCCGGCAGTCGTTCAAATACTTCGTTCATATCGTCGGGGGCGAATGTCCAGGCTTCACCTATCTCCTGCCGACCGGCTCCGTTAACCCGCTCGAGCTCTTCCAAAAAAGCCCGCATGTTTTCCTCGTGCGCCAAATCGCTCGGCTGTATATTCAGCGCCGCCAACGCGCCGGCGACTTCGCTGGGTAATAAAAACAACAATTCCGCCAGGGACTCTGTAATCTTTAAGTCCAGAGGTTTTTGAGCTTTACGTCGTGATTTTTCTCTTATCTGTCTTTCAACCTGTTCTTGAATCTGCTTTTCTATATCGTTATCTTTCTGTCTGCTTAAAGCCGCTTTAGCGCTTGGCTCTTCATTCGACAATTCCCATTTGTGCCGGTCGTCGTTTTCGGCCTTTTTCAATATAGAATTAAAATCCGAGACGTGGGAAACCCGACCGTCCGCGGAATGATTGCTCTTTGGCTTAAATTTATTAAATTTGGAGATTCGCTGCGAATGATTTTCCATCGTCATAACCTGCACAATATTCACAGTTTGCCTTTTATCGGCCTGCGGAATAAACGCTGTCGGATTAAAAGTTTCCATTTCTTCTCCTCCCTGCCCCGGCGTCGCGCGCTAGGGTGTGTTTAATACGTATGGGGACATCATTTTTACGACAGAAGCCGCGTTATCGGGGCTCATAGAACTTAAAATAGCGCTGCTGTCCCTGCTGTTCATATCGTTTAATATCGAAACGACCAATTCCATATCCGTAGAAATCAGCCGTTCTAATACAGCCGCTGAGTTTTCCGGTTCCATTTCAGAAAAATTTTTTATATAGCGCTGTACAACTCCGGAACTTTCGGAATCCGCGGCGGCTCTGGGATAAAGCTTGGCGGCGTTTTCGGGATATAATCGCTCATAAAATTCCACGAACGCCGATGTATCCTGCATAGCTACCATTTCGTCAAAATCCAGCTTATCTTGCTTGAATTGAATCTGTTGACTTTCAAATTCTTTCAAACGCTCTATCTCCGCGAGATTGCGCGCATTCGTACTCTCCAAAGTTTCCAGGTCTCTTTTCGTGTTCTCAAGCTCAGATTCTAAAGACGTTATCCGCGTATGCAATTGTGCCTCTGTCAAAACTTCATCCGGTATGGCTTTCGGAATGTAATTACTTAAAAAAGGAATTTTGTACAACACGGGCATGACATACGCGTCTCTTATATTGAACAGATTGAGTCCGAACACGCAATAACTCACGACCGCAAGCAATATCAGAATCAGAAGCGCGGCTTTCGGACCGCCTTTTTTCTTCTTACCCCTTTTAGGTTTGCTTTTGGCTTCGATTTTAACATCGTTTTTAGCTTCAGTAGAAGGTTTTTCTTCCGTATTTTTTGCCGACATCGCTCGTCACCTCTGTGAGTACCGATAACTGACTATTTCATCCACAATTTTTTGCTCCGCGACGCGTTCCTCTCGCAGATACTCCTCGTACCGCTTTTCTCTCAATACTTCCAACGCTTTTCTGTCTTTCATGGCTTCTACCAGTATAGCCCGCCGTCTCTCGACCTCTGCCTGCGCTTTTTGAATAATTTTCTTTTGATCCTCCAAAGCCCTTTTTAGCCATCGCAGATAATCATTATAATTCTCCGTTTTCTTCGGAATTAGATTACCGGAGATCTCCCTGCGAAACGCTTGAGTTGTATATGACCTTTCACGCGATAGGCGTTCCTCTTCTTTGCGCTGCTTTTCAAGTTCCGAAACAGCCAAGCCATATTCCATTTTGCGTTGTACTTCCATTTTTTCTTTTAACTCCAGATAATTCTGAAGCCGAAAAACAAACTTAGGCATATTCCACTTCGGCTATTCTTTCAAGCCGGGTGATTGTATCTTCAAACTCAAATTTTTCTTCCACAGCCTGCGTTAAAAAGTCCAGTATGTCCGCGTGCTTGTCGATAGCTTCGTCTATGTCACGGTTACTGCCCTTAACATACGCTCCGATATTTACCAAATCTTCCGCGTCGTTATACACGGCCATGCTTTTTTTGAACAAATTTGCCGCTCGTTTATGCTCCTTGCCAACAATATCGCTCATAACACGCGAGATACTCGCAAGCACGTCGATAGCGGGGTATTGATTGCGATTGGCTATCTTGCGGTTAAGAACTATATGACCGTCTAAAATTCCACGCGCGGCGTCCGTTACAGGCTCCGTCAAATCATCGCCGTCCACCAGCACCGTATACAAACCCGTAATAGATCCCTTATCCGAATTGCCCGCCCGCTCCAAAAGCTTGGGCATAGCGGCAAAAACAGACGGAGTATATCCGCGTGAGACCGGCGGTTCGCCCGTCGCAAGCCCCACCTCTCTCTGCGCCATAGAAAAACGCGTAAGAGAATCCATCAGCAGCATTACATCTTTACCTTTTTGTCTAAAATACTCCGCGATAGACGTGGCTACCTCCGCGGCTTTCAGGCGAACCATAGCGGGCTGATCCGAAGTCGCGACCACTAATACGGATCGCTTTAAACCTTCCGCGCCCAAATCTTTCTCTATGAATTCGCGTACTTCCCTTCCGCGCTCGCCTATCAGCCCTATAATAATAATATCCGCTTCGGTGTTACGCGCTATCATACCCATTAATGTGCTTTTCCCCACGCCGCTGCCCGCGAATATCCCGACACGCTGCCCCTTGCCTATAGTCAATAATCCGTCTATCGCCTTTATACCAAGTGAGAGGGGATAGGCTATCCTGTTTCTGTCCATCGGATTGGGTGGGGTGTTAGTTACGGGAAAATCTTCGCCCTCCAATAATATGTCTTTGCCGTCCATTGGTCTGCCCAGACCGTCCAGCACACGTCCCAACAGCGTTTCGGAAACGCGAACCATAATAGGTTTATCAGTAGCCTCTACCAAACTGCCGGGTCCTATTCCACTCATATTGCCCAGCGGCATAAGTAAAATGTGTTTATCTTTAAACCCTACCACCTCGGCCATGATAGAGTCGCGGCTCTTTTCCGCCCGGATCAAACAAATCGTACCCATATTTACATCCGGTCCGGAAGACTCGATAGTCAGTCCTACAACCTGTGTTACGCGCCCCAGTTTTACAATCAAATTTTTTTCCAACACTCTCTCGTATTTTTGAAGGCTAATCAAAACCTACGCCCCCTCATGCAAGAGATATGTCAAGTCCGTCTTTATAGACTCATATTGCCCTTGCAGACTACTTTCCACACTGCCGAACGGCGTTTCGATAACGCAGTCCATCGATGCCAGCGAATCATCCATTACCAATTCAATACGTCCGTCGGATGTTTTCTCACCGTAAGTTAATTCATCCATATTCTGTAACACCAGATTATAATCATCCGGCGAAACTCGCAGCTTAACATCCAGACCGGAAAGATTCTCCGATGTATTCCTGAGCGCCTCTCGAACCAAGACCAAAATTATATCCGGCTTTATCTTCACAGAATTTCTAAGCAGCTTATCTACAATTTTGATTATCAAATCCACTGCTTGCGCCTCTACCTCGCTGGTGGCTGTATCATGTTCCCGTTCGGCGGACGCCATAAGCGCCTCCGCCTTTTCGGTCACAGCCCGCGCGGTGTTTTGAGCCTCGGCCGCGTATTTTTCGTATGCTTTATCATAAGCCTCTTTAGCGGCGTTTTTTCTAACCTCATCCATTTTTTGTCTTGCGTTCTCTATAATGATCTGGGCTTCACTCTTTGCCGAAAAAATTATATACTCCGCTTCCTCACGTACCTTCTCCAAATCGGCCGCCGATTCGTCGTCTTTTGATTCCATGTCCGCCTGCTCGGACGGTCGTCCGGACAATCGTCCGGGCAATCGCCCGGGCAATTGAGTGGGGATAGTGCTGTTAAGCGTAGCCGCCTGACGCAAGGGTTCAGGCTGTGACCGCGGCGGCGAAAATTGGGCGCCCGCGTCAATTTCTACAACGTCGTCGCTATATATAACATTCCCGGCTTTTACGATACTAGGCAATTACGTCGTCACCTCCGGCGCGCGCAATTATAAGTTCTCCGGATTCTTGCAGCCTGCGTACAACATTAACAATCTTTTGCTGCGCTTCCTCCACATCCGCTCTGCGCACAGGACCCATATAGTCCATATCTTCTTTTATCATAGCCGCCAAGCGTTTTGACTGGTTCGCGAAGATTAAAGACTGCAATTCCGGACTGGAGCCTTTTAAGGCTATCGCCAGATCGCGATTGTCTATCTCTTGACGCAGCAGAAGCTGTATGGAGCGATTGTCCAGAGAAAGCAAATCCTCGAACACGAACATTTTTTTCTTTATTTCCTCGGAGAGATCCGCGTCCTCTATTTCCAAAGTCTCCATAATATGACGTTCTGTTCCTCTGTCTACTGAATTCAATATCTCTACCACAGAATCCACTCCGCCGACAGTGGTGTAGTCCGCTGTTAGCATAGATGAAAGCTTCCTCTCCAAAACTTTCTCCACTTCCTTGATTACGTCTGGCGACGTGCGATCCATCACGGCTATGCGTCTGGCGACTTCGGTCTGCTTTTCCTCATCCAGTTCCGCAAGCACTTCCGCCGCCTGTTTCGGTCGAATGTAAGCTAATATAAGAGCGATTGTCTGCGGGTGCTCATTTTGAATAAAGTTAAGAATCTGGCTGCTGTCCGCCCGCCGAATAAAGTCGAATGGTCTAACCTGTAACGAAACGGTCAGCTTTGTAATAACCTCATAAGCCCTGGACTCACCCAGCGCTTTTTCTAAGATCTGCTTGGCGTAGGTTATACCGCCTTCGGTTATATACTGTTGAGCCAGGCATATTTGATAAAACTCATCCAATATTTCCTCTTTGGTCTCGGGCATGACCGCGCTGATATTGGCAATTTCCAAAGTCAACGCTTCTATTTCATCCTCTTTTAAGTGTTTAAATACTTGCGCGGACTTCTCCGGTCCCAAGGTTATGAGCAGTATCGCCGCTTTTTCACGGCCTGTCAAAGAAGACGCTTCGACTGTTCTTGAACCGGCCATACTATCACTCCCAATTTTCGTTAAGCCAATTGCGCAATAATTGCGCCACCGCTTCCGGTCTCTCGTTTACAAATTTGTCTATCAGTTTCTTGGCTTCCGGTTCTTTGTCCAGTTCTATCTCTTGCAGCCTAATCCTTTCCGCTTGCTTCTCTTCATCTATTCGAGTCGTCTCCAACAATGCCTCCACGCTCAGTTCAGGTTCTGTCTCGGTTACTTCCTCGTTCTTTCCGGCGCCCCTCATAAGCGCGAAAGCCAACATCGCAAGCAACAGCCCCAGCAAGGAGAATAGAATAATTTGCGTTACATTCAAAGTCTGTTCCGGCGAGTCCACAAATACGGGCATTTCATAGCCATATACAGATATATTGGCGGCGTTAAGACCCGTTCCCTTAGAAATTATATCCTGTATAGGATCAAAATCCATAACCAGCGGCGTCTCTGTCAAACTCAGCCGAAAATCATCCCATGATTGTCCATTGAGCTGACCGTTTTCACGCAGAACAGCCTCGTCGTAGATTCTATTTTTATACACCATAACCGCTATCGTAGAGGCCGCCGTATCCAGTGTGCCGCTGGCGGATTCTACGGTCGTCTGTGTACGATTGTATCCATATTCCGTATTGGCGGCGTTGCTGCTGGACGCTCCGCCGCCCGTGTTGTTTGAAGTCTGGTAGGTGTTGGTCTGCTGATCGTTGGCCGTCAAGCCCGGCGCGGCTCCGGTACTTGCGGACGTCGAAGTATTCTTTTCGGTATTCTCTTTTATTATTACGCCCGTATCGCTGCCGTTGATGGGCGACGAAAGCACTTCGCTGGTCTCGACAAACTTATCCCAATTAAATTTCAGATTATCATTAATGACGCTTACCGAATCAAACAGCGGCGAAAGCGACACCTTTATTTTCATTTCTATCTCGTTTTTGCGCAAAAGCTCCTGGTCGTACTGTGTTGACGCGCCTCCGTTTACTTCTTGCAGACCCGAATAAATGATGTTAAAATTTTGGTCGCTTATTTCAATATTTTCCAGTGTCAAACCTTTTACGCTGGCGCATAAAAACCGCGCGACCTGTAAACTCTCCGACTTGTTAAGCGTTCGGTCTGTAGTAAGTACGGCGCTGGCTCTTGCGCTTTCAGTCGGCTTAACATAGAAATAATTATCATCCGGCAGAGTCAAATTAACCGTCGCTCTGGATATACCGTCAAACAAACGAAGCGCGTTGCCTAACTCCGTTTCTTTTACT
>JAISRJ010000114.1 GCA_031273705.1 Clostridiales bacterium | reverse complement strand
AAATTTCCTCCACAAGCTTTTTAGATTCCTCGTTATTGATTTTTGTAAATGGGTACTGTTTTAAATTACGCGCCAGCCGCACGCGTGATGAAATAATCGGTGAAGTATCGACGGTTTCTTCGGTATACCAAGGTTTCATACCGGCACCTCCAATGATCGAATTTCATCGCGAAGCCGCGCGGCTTCCTCGTATTCTTCCGCTTCGACAGCTTTTGAAAGCTCCAATTTTAATTGATTAACTCGGCGCCTGTTAAATAGCTCCGCGCCGCCCTTTTGCGGGTATTTCCCTTCATGGCGATTGCTGTCTTGAATATTGCGTAAAATAACGTCCATTTCACGGCGAAATGTATTATAGCACTCGGCACAACCGACTTTGCCGGAATTTTTAAAGTCCTCAAATGACAGCCCGCAGACAGGGCAGTGTATACTATGAATTTCTTGCTTTTGTTCTACTCCTTGCAACGCTTCCGAATATGCGTTTAGCAATCCTTGAAAAAATTGCTGCACAGACAGCGGTTTTTCGACTTCGCTCAGACATTCCGGACATAGATAAATGTCTGACTTGACGTTATTAATTATTCGCTGCATATGGAAAGTCGCCGTATTGTGATGGCATCTGCTGCACAACATAAAATCACTCTCCTTTATTAGCTTTCCCACATGGAATGTTCTCATACCGTATCCTCGGCGCTTAAGCGGGGATTTTAAATATTTGCCGTTGAAATAGTTATAGCATACTGATTGTTAGCCAGCAAGTGTTTCGAGTGCTAAATAAGGTGTAAATAAAACGAAAAAATGAACTTATCAAAATAATGTTAATGATAACTCACAGTTTCGTTAAATTTCGGATGTTTTTGATCGTGAGCATGGCGACTGATTTTCAGGCACGACTTAGATCAGACTTAGATCAATCTGCCGCAAGTAAGGCAGTAATTTGCTTCTACATCGTTTTTACTTTTGCAGTTAGCGCAGATTTTGTAAGTTTTCTCCGGTGGTGGGGCAGGGGAGTTAGGGCTTGGAGCGTCGGACGCGGAGGGCGGAGAATAATCAGGAGCAGCCTCCACGGGTAACCCCATCCTGTTGCCGCACTTTGGACAAAACTCCGCGTTTCGCGCGACAGAAGCTCCGCAATTTGCGCAGTTTTTAACGCTCTTTACCAAATCTAATTGTTTTCTAAGCTCTAAAATTTTAGATTCTTGTTGTTCTAACTCGGAATATTTATCGTCAAAGAATTTACCTAAAGTGCCGCCATACTGGTAGATTTCGTGCACTTTTTTACCAATATCCATATAAATCTTCTTTAGGTTTTCCTCCTCGGACGACAGAGAAATTTGAAGCTTAGTGGATTTAATAAATTCGTTTGAGGTTTTTGTGACATTATGCGCGAACTTTAGTATCGAGCCTTTTATATCGTCCATAACCGCCTCCAAATAATATATAATACAATATACGTGATTATATACCGCAAGTTTTTAAGAACGTTACAGATTCAAGCCATTTTGCATAGCTTTATATACGTCGGAATTTTCAAACGCCTTCCCCGAATTAAATGTTTGAATTCCTTCGTTCTCCGTAAAATAGATCTTATCGGCGTATCGCATAGTAGAATACAAATCATGGGTAATCATAAAAATACTCTTTCCCTTTTGCTTTAGTTGTTTAATTATATGATATAACTCATGCTTCGCTCTTATATCCAAAAAAACATCAGGCTCATCCAGCAGCACTATTTCTGTATCCTGGGTTAAAATCATTGCCAGATATACCTTTTGCCGTTCCCCTCCGGACAGATTCTTCAGTTTATTATTTCTTAAATCTAATATCCCCAATTCCTCAAGAGATTTTTCAACACACCGGCGATCATTGTTACCGTAAATTCTAGGGTATCCCAAATACGGGAAGCGCCCATGCAATACAAAATCATATACCGCAATGTCCGCAATATTTCTGGTTTGCGGTAGATAAGCAATGTTTCTCGCGATTTCCTTCGGATTCATTTTGGCGACGCTATTCCCATTTAAAAGAATCTCCCCGGATGTGGGGGAAATACGACCCATAATTAATTTGAACAGCGTACTTTTTCCGGAACCGTTAAGCCCCAAAACAAAGCTTATATCATGCCCGCTCATTCTGAGGGATACCCGGCGGAAAACGGCCTTGTTCGGATATCCGAAACACACATTTTTCAGCTCTATCATATCATACCTCAAACGATTTGCGCCGAAATAGCAAACGCAGAAAAAAGGGCGTTCCGATAAATGCCACAGTTATCCCCACCGGAATTTCAAAAGGCAGAAACACCACTCTGGATAAAGTGTCGCAAAGCGTAAGAAAAGCACCGCCAATTACCGCCGAACCCGAAATTAAAGACAGGGTATTACCCTTAAGCAATCTTCGCGCAATATGAGGAACAATCAAACCGACAAAACCTATCAATCCGGAGAAACTAACAGCCGACGCGGCTAAAACAGCCGCAAGCAGCAAAAAAAAGAATCTGTATATATTAACGCGCAAGCCTAAACCTTGCGCTGTTTCTTCCCCTAAGGACAGCACCGACAGTTCTGTGTGAAACACGCATAGTATAAGAACAGCCGCGATAATATAATATCCCGCGGGAAAGATCTTGGAGAGGGTTATTCCGCTTATTCCTCCAAGTTGAAAGGACTTTATATCCACCAGTAGCTCTACCCTTAGAGAAGTAATGGCGTTGGTGCCCGCCGTTAAAAAAGAGGAAATCGCTATACCGGAGAGAATGGTGGTTGTTCTGGAAGCGCCCGTTTTTTGCGCCAGCATAAGCACAAAGAAAACCGTTACTATAGCCCCGAAAAAAGCCGCCGTTCTGATATTGGAAAAGATGGAGGTATGCGTTATGCCGTTAAGCAACGCGAACAACGCCACACCAAAGCCCGCGCCCGCGTTCAAGCCTATAACCCCGGGGCTTGCCAGCGGATTATTCAACACAGACTGAATCACGGCTCCCGAAACGGCAAAAGCCGCCCCTGCTAAAAGTGCGGCTAAAGTTCTTGGAAAACGAACTAAATAAATGATCCTTGTAATATTCTCCGGCTGATTATTGCCGGCAAGCAGACCGGCAAGTACAGCAACCACAAGTAATCCCAGGCTGGCGAAAACGGATAATTTCATCATCTCACCCCGTTTATATTACATACTCACGCCGCATACAACCTTGAACCTGCGCTCTACGGTAGATGAGGCGGGGCTTTTCGCGCTATGCGACGGATGGTCCGATTTGCGTTAAGCGATCTCACCTCCTAAAATGTCAATTAAACACTGATAGCTTTCCGCCCATCTTTCATTGGGTTTTAGATGAAATAACGCTTTATCTAAAATAAAAACTCTGTCCTCTTTTACAGCCCGTAAGCTTTGCCAAGCCGGTTGCGCAAGCGTTTCCGACATCAAGTCCCTGGCCGCCTGAGTATCTCCCATTGTTGTGACAAAAATTATATCCGGATCTTTCGCTATTATTACTTCTATATTCAGTTCTTCCAGCAAAGAATTCTCACTGTCCGCAATGTTCGTACACCCCAAATCTTTCAGCATTATACCGGTCATAACACTGTCACTGCTCTTTACCTCTATTTTAGTAGATTGGGCGCGCAGCATCAGAATGTTCGCGTCAAAACTGTTTGCGGAAATTAAGGCGTCTATCTCCGCTTTAATCTCCAAACCGTTTTTATCATATAAATCCGGTCTGCGAGTAATGTCCGTACAAAATTTTAACGCCGATAAATAATCTTCAAAAGTCTCAATCCTAAAATATTTTGTCTTAATGCCGCTTTGAGTTATAATTTCTTTTAGTTCCACTTGCTCGGCAATAGTTTCAGACATTATTACCAGGTCGGGATTTAAGGATACAAGACTTTCAACATTCGGAGTCTTTACAGATCCTAGATTGAGGGTCTCGTTTTCATTTATTTTCAATCCATAGTCACTGTTAAAACAATCGTCAGTGGCGGCGGCTAGTTTACCGCCCGCCAACAGCCACAAATCCGCCAGACTTTCAGAGCATACCGCCACGGTCTGATACGTGGTTTCCGCAGTAGAATCATTTATGTAAAAATCTAACTCGGCTCTCTCTGTCCCTTCGCCCCCCGAACAGGCGGACAGCAGAACAGCAAGCGTGAAGGCGCTAAATAATTGTAATTTCTTCAATTAATACCGTCCCCTTAGCTTTCTCTATATGAAATGATTTTAATACGGGGGTTTCATCCATCAACGACAATATCATATAACTTGCTTGGGGATCATATGCCAGGCGTATATCTTCTTTCGATGGTCTGGCGGGAGTAGATGGATGAGAATGAAAATTCCCCAAGGGGTTTAGCCCCAAACGGCGGATGTCTTTGATAGCCTGTAATTGTTCCTGTGGGTGAATGGAAAAATGCTCGGGGGATTCATCAATATTGGTAAGCGTATATATTTTTTCCACAATTTTTATTCCATCTTCTATTTTCCCAGCCAGTAATCCGCAAGCCTCATTCGGCAAATTATTTTTTGCATGACTGACTATCAAATCAAAATCCGCTTTCTTTATCTTAAGTTTACAAATAAACTTACAGATCATATTCATATGGCGCAAACCGCCTGTTCATAATCTATAGGCGAAAGAATTGCGGGATGTTCGCCGCAAACCGCGCAATCCTTATCGAACGGCAGTTTGATTTTACGAAATTCCATTTTTAAAGCGTCGTATGTAAGCAGGTAACCCGTTAGCAGATCCCCAATCCCCGTAAGATACTTAACGGCTTCCATAGCTTGAAGGGAACCAATCACACCACCCATAGCCCCAATTACTCCGGCTTGCTTGCAAGTGGGTACGGCATCCGGGGGAGGGGGCGTCTTAAAGACACATCGATAACAAGGGGATTTACCCGGCGCGTAGGTCATTAACTGGCCCTTAAATCTTATAATACCCGCGTGAGAAAATGGTTTTTCCGCGAGAACACAAGCGTCATTTATTAGAAATTTAGCGGGAAAATTATCTGTTCCGTCAATGATAAAATCATATTTTCTTATCATATCCAAAATATTGGAGGCGCTTACAAAGTCGTGGTATGTATCCACTTCTATCTCTGGATTTATAGCAAGCATACTTTCTTTCGCGGATGATACCTTTGCTTTGCCAATATCCGCGGTAGAATGAATGACTTGCCGCTGTAAGTTGGATAAATCCACATCGTCCGCGTCGGCGATTCCGATTTTTCCAATACCGGCGGCCGCCAGATATAAGCCGACAGGCGCGCCCAATCCACCGGCTCCGATTATTAGTACACTAGAATTTAAAAGCCTTTTCTGGCCTTTTACACCTATTTCCTTTAATATTATATGCCTGGAATATCTTTGCAGTTGGTCGTCTGTCAACGCCATGTCAACACCCGCCGCCCATAAAATAAAGAAACTCTACATAATCCCCGTCCCGCAATAAATGGGTTTCAAAATCCCCGCTCTTTACAAATTCATCATTGACGGAAACAGAGACATATTCCGGCGTTTCAATATTTTCCAAAACTATCAGTTCTTTGACCGTAAGTTTTTCAGAATAATCATTTGTTTTTCCGGATACCGTTAATTTCATAAAACACCTCACTCCGAATCTTTTCTTACATATAACGTATATGTTCCGTCCAGATTATCCTTTAATTTTAAGACTTTTTGCCCGTCCTCCTTCAAGCTGCGAGGCACATTTTGAACTGGTTCGCCGTCGTTTAGCCGAATTTCCAAAATCTCGCCGAGTTCCAGCTCTTCGATAGTCGCTTTTGCCTTTACAAAGGTCATCGGGCAAACCAAATGGGTTATATCTATCTTTTCTTTAATTTCATTTATTTCAGCGATTATTCTGTCACTCATTCATTTCCTCCCATGTTTTCTGATAAAGAAGGAGAAACTTTCTCTATAATATACTCACGGAATTTTTCTATGCCTTCTCTCTCTATGGATTTTCTAAACCGCTCCGAGGGTTTACCGTACCTGTCATAAAAAGAAAGCGCGGCGTCCGCAGCCTTAAAAACTGTTTCTTTATCCTTTACCGGGCGCAGTATTTCCACTCCTTGGGCAATCATATTGCCAAATGTACCTCCGAAATAGAGAATATAGACACTTTCACCTATAAACGCGTCGGTTGGGCACGATTTCACACATCTCCCGCAATAATTACATTTGTCGTAATCGACGGTTACTTCATCATCTTGAATCGAAACGGCGTTTTCTCTGCAAACCTTTACGCACACTCCGCAACGAATACAATCGTCATG
The DNA here is from genome assembly GCA_031273705.1 of Clostridiales bacterium. Classification (GTDB taxonomy): domain Bacteria; phylum Bacillota; class Clostridia; order Lachnospirales; family WQUN01; genus JAISGK01. Next base: position 1,026 of record JAISRJ010000114.1, on the reverse strand, counting down.
GTTAACAGAAACTTCCAGACCGCCCTTAATACCCAAATCATTTTCTTCCGCTTTTAAACAGTTATTCATACAGCCCGTAACGCCGAATTTGAATTTATGGGGCAGTTCCCTGCCAAAATACCGCGCGGAAATGTCTTGCGCCAAATCATATGTATCTATACATCCGGATGGACAAATCCGGTCGCCCTGACAAGCGGTAACAGTTCGGACTCTTGGTCCGCAGATTCCGGAAAAAACGCCGCCGTCTTCCAGTGCTTTTTTTACTTCTTCAATATCTTGCAGCCTAATAAATGGAATTTCTATACCTTGTCTGGATGTGAGATGGATATAACCGTGACCATATTGTTTTGCCACAGCCGAAATAACGTCAAATTGCTCTGTCGTAAGATTGCCTCCGACCACTTTAAGACGCATGGAAAAATGATCTTTTTGAACCTGTCGCATAAAGCCGCCGCTTTTTAGAGCTTTATAATCTACCGCCATTTATGCTCCCTCTATCAAATAAGTAAATAATTAAATATGTGAACTGCCTAAATTATGTAATCACTGCCTCTGTTTTCCTCTTCCTGAAAGAAATAGCCATAAATTTTACTTTTATAGTAGGCAAAATCCGAGCTTGCGCGATCTTTTACTATGTCAACCTTTAATTTCATTCCAATCGTACCCGGTCTGGAGGACATAACAATGACTCTTTCGCCCAAATAGATAGCCTCTTCTATATCATGGGTTACTAAGATCATTGTGGTCTTTTCCGCTTCCCAGATATTCATGATTTCTTTCTGCATTTGAATACGGGTGAGTGCGTCCAACGCGCCGAAGGGTTCATCCAGCAGCAAAATTTCGGGGCTGTTGACCAATGCCCTCGCAATTGCCGCTCTTTGGCTCATCCCTCCGGACAACTGGCTGGGATAGACGTTTTCAAATCCGCTAAGATTAACCATTTTTAGGTACTTATACGCTATTTCATCTTTTTGGGATGTTGAATAACCTTGCAGTCCAATGGTTATATTGTCTTTTATCTTCATC
>JAISRJ010000057.1 GCA_031273705.1 Clostridiales bacterium | reverse complement strand
CTTTGTTAATTTCGCGGCAAAGCTTATGCTCACTGGAAAACGCGCTTCTTTTACATCCGGAGAGCAACTATATGACTTTGTACATATATCTGACGCGGTAAAGGGAATTATGGCTGTAGAACAAAAAGGAAAGAAAAACACCGCTTATTACATTGGAAGCAATAAGCCTCGCAAATTAAAAGAATTTATAAGTATAATACGTGATACAATTGACCCGTCTATTATTTTATACCTTGGAGAATTACCATACAATGGACGCTCGTTATCGCTTGAAGAATATGATATATCAAAATTAACGGCGGATACGGGTTATGAACCGAAAGTCAATTTTGAGGATGGCATAAAAACAACAATCGAATGGTTACGTACCAAAACTGATCAGATATGAAGGTAGATTATTTAGTATTGGGCGCTGGAATTTCTGGTCTGGCATGTGCACATGAAAGAGCAAAAGAAGGCAAGAACGCCGTCGTATTTGAAGCGGAAAATTATTATGGCGGCTTGTGCCATAGCTTTAATATAAATGGTTTTACTTTCGACTCAGCTGTCCATTTGTCATTCACCAAAAATAATGAAGCTCGCGAGTTTTTTGATAAAACGCCCTGTATATCACATTTACCAATCTCATACAATTATTATAACGGCTTATGGCTAAAGCATCCGTTGATTAATAATATGTCTGATATGAGCGCTCTGGAAAAAACAAGATTCCTTAAATCCTTAATAGAAAAAAAAGAATATAGAGTAATAGCTAATTATGGCGAATGGCTGAAGGCTTCTTATGGTGATTTAATAGCTGAGAAATTTTATTATATTTACACCAAGAAATACTGGACAGTACGTCCGGAAGATATGTCAACAAGCTGGATCGGGTCGAGACTAAATACTCCGGATTTAGAAAAAATTCTATATGGCTCTTTCGATAAAAATACAGAAATAGACTATTACGCGAAAGAAATGAGATATCCGTTCGTTGCCTCCGGGAGGGGGGGCTATGTAACTTTCCTAAAACCTCTGTTAAAAGGAATAAAAGTAATTTATAATAAAAAAGCTATACATATTGACTTAAATTTAAAACGCGTTTATTTTTCAGATAATACGAGTTGCCATTATGAACATTTAGTCAGTTCGATTCCATTGCCGGAATTAGTTAATATATGCGGCTATATCCCCGATTATATTCAGAAAAACGCAAGCAAGTTAAAAGCAAGCAAAATAAGTATTGTATCTGTTGGATTTAATAAATCTAATATCGCTAAATATTTGTGGTTCTACATATATGACGATGATATATTGGCCGCACGGGTAAATTCTCCAAGTATAAAATCCACAAAAAACGCCCCTGAGGGCAGTAGCTCAATGCAATTTGAAGTATATCATTATCATGATGATATTGTTGATAAACAAAAAATAATAGAAAATGTTCGCTATTCCCTTAATAAAATGAAAATTTGTCAACCGGAAGATATTATTTTTATAGATTACAAATTGCTACCCTTTGGGAATGTTATTTTTCTAAAAGAAATGGAAATACATAGAAATATTGTAAGGAATTATCTTCTAAATAAAGGCGTAACTTTAATTGGTCGTTTCGGTAAATGGGAATATTTATGGAGCGATGAGAGTTATTTAAGTGGCAAGAATATATTGTGCCCATAAGACTACGCGCGAAATAACAATGCAAATTCAGCGCTGGAGCCTGCCGCCGTGGGCAGGCTTGGCGCATTAATGGCGCTATTTATAAGAACAATTTTTTAGGCGCAGGGAAGTTCCGATGAAGCGTACCCGTAGGTACGCTGGAATTCACCATTGTCTGATATTATGCCACAAAAACGATACTTAATATTTGTATTTGCATGTTACAATCTTCTCTAGTAGACTAACGTTAAAATCCCTATATATCGTAATACGTTTTATCCGCATAGGGTCGCATCCGGGTGTTACATAGCCGCAATTTACTGTAAACGCCATATCTACACCCAAGTTTTTAAGCATGTCAACGATTTCCTGATTGTTTTGCCCCATGGGATACGCGAAAACTTTATCATTCGGGACGCGTTTTAGACTCAAAGAAATGTCCGCTTTCGCGGTTTCGATAGAAGCCGTCATCAGGGCGGTTTTGTTATTATTGTCCGGATTATGTAAATTGTTTGTGTGAGAGGCTATCTCAAAAACATCCATGCTGGCCGCAATTTGCATCCAACTCATCATGTCTAATTCGTCGGGGTTAAATGTTTGCCCTTTAGTTTGAATTATCCCCGTAATTGCGAATAAAGTCGCGGTAAACCCGTATTTTTTAAGAATAGGGTACGCGTATATGTAGTTGCTTAAATAACCGTCGTCAAAATGAATCATTACACTTTTTTGGGGAAGGGACTTGGAGTTAAAAACGAAGTCGCGAAGTTCGGAAGAGGTTACTGTGTGATAGCCGTTGTCGTGGAGATATTTCATATGCGATTCAAAAAGTTCGAGAGAGATAACTATGCCATTTTCTTTAAAGTTTTTGTTTATACCGCTGGGCAGAATATGATGGTAGACCAAGATGGCTAATTTGTTTTCGCTGGAATAAACGGGCGCTCCGGAAATCACAAAAACCAGCAACATAACCAAGACAAGAATACGACTGATAATAACTCTATTCCGGACAAATCTGTTCTTAAAATACAAGCGCATACAAAACCCCCGACAAAATCATATAATGATATATTCTACCATATTTAAAATAATTTGTCAGCAGTTTTAAAATGCTCTGTTTTAAAATGCTCTTGTTTTAAAATGCTCTGTTTTTAGAATGCTCTATAGCCGTTTCATAAGTGAACGAAAAAAGAAAGCGAGATAAAACCGCTATAAACAAATAAAAAAGCCGCGAATAATCGAGGCTTATTTTGTTTGTTTAGCGCGTTCCGCCAATTGACTGAACGCGTTGCTGTCATTAATGGCTATATCGGCTAACATCTTGCGATTTATATTTACACCCGCGGTCTTTAGACCGTTCATCAAACGGCTGTATGAAATACCGTTAATTCGCGCGGCGGCGTTAATACGGGTTATCCAAAGACGGCGATATTCGCGTTTGGTTTGCTTGCGACCGACAAAAGCCGCCGCCATAGCGCGCATAACCGATTGTTTTGCTATGCGGTATTGCTTGCTTCTGGCTCCTACAAACCCCTTTGCTAATTTAAGTACCTTTTTATGCTTCTTTCTGGCGTTTAGAGCGCCTTTAACCCTAGCCATAAAAAATCCTCCTTAAAATCCATTGAAGAACCCCGCGCGCTTTAGCGCCGGGGAGTATTTACGCGTATGGAAGCATCTCACGCACAGCCTTCATGTTAGTTTTATCAACTATGCCCGGCCGACGCAAACCCATTTTTCGCTTGGGACTCTTTTTGGTCAGGAAATGCACTTTATTCGCTCTGGGATATTTAAATTTACCTGTGCCCGTGACTTTAAAGCGTTTTGCCGCCGCTCTTTTTGTCTTTACCTTTGGCATAAAATTCCTCCAATAAAATCTTTATTTACCCCGTCGCAAAGCGCTGGGTTTTATAAAATCCTACAACAAGCAGGGGTTTACATCTTAGGCGATAGAAACATAGCCATAGCCCGAGCCTCCATTTTTGGGGGTTTATCAACCACGCCCACCTCGTTGACTTGCCGCGCGAAATCGTGTAAAATGCCGTAAGCGACGTCGGTGCGCCCCAGTTCGCGTCCCCGAAAACGGATGGTGATTTTAACTTTGTCACCGTATTCCAGAAACTCGATGGCTTTTCTGACCTTTACTTGAATATCGTGTGTATCGATATTGGGGGACAAACGCAGTTCCTTAATATCAACAGTGCGCTGTTTTTTACGGGCTTCCTTCTCCTTCTTGGATTGATTGAATTTGAACTTGGAATAATCCATAATCTTGCAGACGGGCGGTTTGGCCGTCGGTGAAATCTTGACAAGATCGAGTTTTTTCTCGTCGGCAATATGTTGGGCGTCGCGCGCGTTTATAATACCCAACTGTGTGCCGTCCGAATCAATAAGTCGAATTTCCTTGTCGCGGATTTCTTCGTTGATCATTAACTCTTGAATGAATCACACCTCCACAAAAATTTGCACTCTAAGAGTTATAAAATAAAAAATAAAGATAAAAAGCCCGAAAACGCAAAAGCGATCGGGCGTACCATGTCTCTTATCTAAGAAAATTCGCTTCGCTAAGATAAATTCGTCTATCGTCTACATACTCGCAACCGAGTATAACACCTATACAAACGCATTTATTGTGGTAAGCTGTCTATGATAAAAGAAACCCTAAACCGTAAAGCGCGGGTGAGAAGGTACGCTTCTGCTTATGATAATAGTTTAATACTATTCTAATTTCTTGTCAAGCAAAATAGTCAACAACACACCGCCAATGCCTGACGGCATTTAAGGCGGGAGTCTCCCGCGCCAAAATCTGATGAAAGCGATTTCTCTGGACGCTGGTATATCGATCAGTACTTGGGGTCAAGATTAGCCCTAAAGCGCGGGGCTTTACGGCGCGTACGGTAAAAAAAGGACAATCGTGTTACAATCACTGTAAGGGAGTCAGCTAATGCGTGTGATTGCCGGCTCTGTTAAGGGTCGTAAGCTTATTTCGCCGGACAGCGACGCCATTCGCCCGACAGCGGATAGAGCTAAGGAAAATTTGTTTAATATTCTATCAGATATTAACGGCACCAAATTTTTGGATTTGTTCAGCGGAACCGGCGCAATCGGAATAGAAGCTTTAAGCAGGGGCGCGTCGCGAGCGGTATTTGCGGATGTGTTAAGCGCCGACTTAATTAAGAAGAATTTAAAACTCACTAGGTTTGAAAACTTGGCGAAAGTAATTTCCGCGGATTACATAACCGCGCTACGCAGGCTAAAAAATGAGCAATTTGATATAATATTTATGGATCCGCCATATAATTGCGGCCTTGTGCCCTTGGCGGCGAAAATAATACTTGAATATGATTTGCTAAAGCAATCCGGACTGATGGTCGCTGAGGTTTCGTCTAAAGAATATATTTGTATTCCTGGCTTTAAATTGTATAATACTCGAAAATATGGTGCGGCGGCCTTTTTATTCTTAGAAAGAGAGTGATATAATGAGCGCGATTTTTTCCGGGTCATTCGATCCGATTACGAACGGACATTTGGATAAAATACGTAGATTTCGCGCTTTGTGGGTTGATGAGCGATTGATTATGGCCGTCGCCGATGATTACTGCGCGCAAAAAAAAACTCTGTTTAGTTTTGACGAACGAATCTCGCAGATAAAAGAGATTGTTTCTGACATAGATAATATAGAAGTAGATAGATTTAGCGGATTAATTAGCGAATACGCGAAAAAGAAACATGCTATGTTTATAATTCGCGGAGTGCGAAACACTGTGGATTTTAATTATGAGATGGAAATGGCTTTGCATAATCGCAGGTTGGGGGATATCGAGACTGTTTTTATTCCAACGGATGAGAAGTATTTTATTGTAAGTTCGTCCGCCGTGCGGCTTATAGCGACATTGGGCGGCGACGCGGATTGGATGATTCCCCGTCGCGTCAGAAATGATCTGAGAGAAAAGCTTGCTACAATATGATTTGTATGACATAATTATTTTTATTATAATGAAATGAAACGCGCGTTACACAGTAGCCTGCGTTGCCTTAAGATTTGAAGAAGCGTGAGAGGTGTTTGGTATGGAATCGTTGCTAGATTATTTGGATATGCTGGAGGATTTGCTGGACAATAGTAAGTCTATGCCATTTTCCAATCGTATATCTGTTGATAAAGAGAGGATATTTGATATTATTCGGGATATTCGGCTTAACTTGCCTAATGAAATTCGGCAGGCTCAACGGATTATTGAGGAACACGACAAGATCATTAATGATTCAAAAGTTAAATCAGCCACTATTGTGAAAGAGGCTGAAAATACTGCGAAACAAATGACTAGCAGCCATGAGATATACAAATGCGCCACCGAGCAGGCGGCGGAAGTAATAGATGAGACTAATAAAAAGGCGCGGGATATGCGACTTAACGCGATGGATTACGCCGATGAGATTTTAGCGAAGACAGAGCAGATTATTAAGGATGTACAAGAGCAAGTGGATGAGCAGCATCAGCATATGGCTTTGCATTTCGCGCAGACCATAGAGGTATTGTATTCTAATCGACAAGAACTCCGCGGAGGCAAAAGCTAAAGCCACCGTGGGCGCATGTTTCGCGTAAGCCCCTTCTCACGGCGCAAATCTGAGTATATATTATTGCGGCGGCAATTGTGTGGTGGGCGATGCCTCGCAATACGCCGATATGCCAATAAGCGCCTTGTGAAGGGGTGCGGCGATTCCGCCGGCGGCGATCAATTATCTGATTGTGAGCATCCTTTTTCTATTTTCAGGATTTTCAGGATTTTGGGCTTGAAATCCTTTGTCAAATATTCTACAATAGAAACATCTTCAATATTAGGGGGATTTTGTTTTGAATACATATCCTGGAGACATAAAGATTTTTACCTGTAACGCCCATCCGCTGCTCGCAAAACAAATTGCCAAAAGATTGGGTGTTTTACTGGGCACTTCGGAGGTAGGCCGCTTCTCCGACGGAGAAATTTCTATGAAGATTGATGAAACAGTTCGTGGTGCGGATGTGTTTATTGTTCAGCCTACCTGCCCTCCTGTCAATGAAAATCTTATGGAACTCCTGATAATGACAGACGCTATGTCGCGGGCTTCCGCCGGGCGCATAACCGCTGTTATTCCCTATTACGGCTACGCCAGGCAGGATCGCAAAGCAAGATCGCGCGAACCCATTACTGCCAGGCTGGTCGCTAATTTAATAGCTACTGCCGGCGCGCAGCGCGTTCTGACTATGGATCTGCACTGCGACCAAATACAGGGCTTCTTTAACATCCCCGTTGATCACTTGCGAGGTATCGGCATTTTTACCCAATATTATGACGAACTTATTTCTGATTTTAATGATGTAATTGTCGTGTCGCCGGATCTGGGTAGTGTCGCGCGCGCGCGAAAGCTCGCCAATCGTTTGGATATACCGCTTGCCATAGTCGATAAGCGGCGTCCCAAAGCTAATGTATCCGAAATTATCAACATTATCGGTCAGGTTGAAGGCAAGCGCGTCATCCTGCTGGACGATATGGTCGATACAGGCGGTTCTATCACAAATGCCGCCAATATCCTTAAAGAGAAAGGCGCTACCCAAATTTACGCCGCGTGTACTCACGCAATCCTTTCCGATCCGGCAATCGAGCGTATTCAAGATTCCGCTATTGATGAAATGCTCATTTTAGGTACCGTGCCGCTTGATCCAGGCAAAAAAATTGACAAAATAAAAATAATCGGCGTCGCCGATATTTTCGCCAGCGCGATTACCCGTATTCATGACGGTATTTCTATATCGACCCTTTTTGAGTAAGCAGATGCAGCATCCTTCCGCCGAATAGTACAATATCATATTCTTTGGTGGGAAAAATTTGTTAATTCCGCGACGATATTCTTTCTAATCGACGCGGATTTTATTTTTTTCTTATGAAATGCACCTTTACGCCATGAATAGTGTTATGGTATACTTAACGACAATTAATCACCTTTCTTTGCTCCTTTCTTTGGATTTTTTAAATGGTATTTTAACGGGAGTTTTAATAGGGATTTTAACTGGAATTTCAACAAAGTGGTGTGTCAAAAGATTGTTATTTGCCGCGCGCGCATACAGTAAAGTGACATGGGGGGAGGGGGATCGTTCTGAAAAAAATATTGATAATTGCGGCTTGCGAATTCCTTTTCGCAAGCTGCGGTAAGGTTCCGCTTCCGAAAGAACCATTGCCGACCGTATTAATTGAAACTTCGCAAGCGCCGCCGACTGTTTCGGAGGTTATAACTACGCCTTCGGAGCCTTCCGCCATTTTCAACGATTATTTCGTAAGCCTGGATGTTCATCCCAAAGACAGAGTGGTGACAGGTATCGAAACAATTAGATTCATAAACACTACCGATGTGGAACTGTCTGAAATATATATTAATATACTTTTCAACGCCTTCTCAAAGGGGTCGGAATCTGTATCGGTGTTTTCCGAATATAAAACCAGAGTTTTCGGGGACGTTATAAGCTATGGTTATTTACAAATTAATCAGGTGAATGTTGACAGCGAACCCGCTTCTTATGAAATGAACGACACAAATCTAAGGATTGAATTGCTTGATAAATTAATGCCGAATGATTTCGCGGAAATTCGATTGGAGTTTGAGGCGGAAATTCCACTTATAAATCACAGAACAGGGTCGAATAATAATTCTATGTGGTTTGGAAATTTTTTACCGACACTCGCGGTTTTCGACGCCGACGGCTGGCATACCGATTCATATACGGCGGCGGGGGATCCCTTTTTTACAGAAACCGCGAATTTTGTGGTTAACGTTACGGCTCCTCCTGAATACACTGCCGTGGGTAGCGGTTCTCGTAAGGTAACGGAACAGCCTGAAAAAACCATTACCGAATTCGTCGCTCAGCGTACACGAGATTTTGCGTTTGCCCTTGGCAGCGAGTATAAAGTTGTTAGTTTGGTAAACGATAATGTGGAAATTAATTTGTATACATTCTCAGATATAACAAACGCTGATAAGATAGTGAATCTTGCTGCCCGTAGCTTGGAGTATTACAGCAGTCGAATCGGCAGCTACCCATATCCGCAATTAACTATAGTAGAAGTAGGTTTATTTATTAAGGGCGGCATGGAATACCCGCAATTGGTGTTTCTTGATTCCGATTACCTGCAGAACTCTATAGGGTTGGAATCTTTGGCGCATGAGATTGGTCATCAATGGTTTTATAATCTGATAGGCAATAATCAGATTGATTCCGCTTGGATGGACGAAGGTCTGACAACATTTATCCAGGAGGGTCTGTTTTTGACAGAAGAAGAATTAAGGTTAAAGATGGCGGACAACTATGATTACTTAACGGCGGCTCTTCCAACAATCATTCCAAATGACTTGGACAGCGGCTTGTCGGAATTTACAAAATGGTCCGATTATTACTGTGTACATTACATGCGCGGAGAATTGTTATTCTATAATCTCTATTTAAAGATGGGCGCGGATGTGTTTGACGAGTTTATAAAAACATATTATAGTAATTATTCTTTTCATATCGCTTCTCCAAAGAATTTGATCGACACTGCTGAAGAAGTGAGCGGTCTTAATTTGAGCGATTTTTTCAATAAATGGATTTATGATTCTACATTACCGGAATTATACTCATGAACGCGAATGTAATTGAGTAAGGAGGCTTTGATGAACATAGCGCTATTGTACTGCGCCCCGCCTGTATATAATCGCGGATTGAATAGAGTGGCGAAACGAGCGATTGATGTTTTAGTGGAATTGGGGCTTACAATCAAAGAAATAGATTTATACTCCGCAAACTTGCCCTATTATGATGGAGCCGAACATGAAGAAGCGGGAAGAATTATTGGCGAATTGCGTAACGCGTCTGGTGTTATAATCGCGGCAGCTACTGTACTTCCGTCTGTTCCGGCTATGGTGCAGACTCTATTTGAACATTTGACGCTGAGTAAATACGCGGACACGATGATTAATAAGAATTGTATGCTATTGGTAGTGTCTGAAGCCGGCGGCGAGCGGGCTTGCTTGGATAATCTGGCGGGGTTATTACAGTCGTTTAAGGCTTTTGACAGTGTACGAATCGGATTGCAAGCCTCTGATGTCGATCAAATTGACGAAAATGAGGAAATACGTGACGTCTTTGAAAGGCAATTAGAGGATTATTTTAGAATGGTAAGGCAGAGCAGGCGTTTTTTTATTCCCTCCGACCACCCAAAACATATGATAGAGGCGCAAACACCCATTATAAGTGAAAAGGAGCGTGAAGCTTTAACTAATATAGAAAAAAAACGCAAGCAGCCTTTGTCCGTTATCGCGAAAAAATTGAATCTTGACCATATCGACGAAAACCAGAGCAAACACATTAACGAAATTTCAAGTTTTTTTACGAAGAAAATGACAGAGCATTATCAAACGGACTCTACTTCTCCGGTGTATGTAAAATCGCTTGCCCGCGAACCGCATATCCATATAGCCGCTAATTGCAAACAGCTTTCCAAAAGCCTTACTCATTATTTTCAACCCCAATTGGCGCAGGGGCTGTCGGCTGTTCTGCAGCTGCAAGTCAGTGGTACGGAAAATTTTTCGGGATATTACACTATCAATAATACAGAATGCGCGTTTATTGACGGTACGGCTCAAAATCCGGACATAACCATATTGTCGGACGCGACGGTATGGCAGGATGTGCTGACCGGTAAATGCTCGGCGCAAAAGGCGTTTATGATTGGACGGCTTAAAGTAAAGGGAAACTACGTACTGCTGACAAAATTTGATCACATTTTTAAAGTAAGCGGTTAGATGAAGGGGCAGAGACCCCTTCTGTTTTATGGCGGTTATGTCGAATTGTTAATAAGTGTTTCTATATTCTTCTTGATTTCTTACTAATATCTTATGATTTTAGTTAATTTAGAAAAAAGCGTGTAAAAAAACCTTGCTTTTTACCAAAAAATGTATTATGATAATATTGGATGGAAAATTCAATGAAACAAATATAATGGCTTCCAGGAAGGAGAATTACTTTGCAGGCGGAGAAAATTAAAGTCCTAATGGCTGATGACAATGTTCTGCTCTGTGAAATTGTTTCTAATTATCTTCGGGCACAGAACGATATTGAATTAATCGATATCGCGCATGATGGTATAGAAGCTTGCGACAAAATTCAACGTCTAAAACCGCATGTGGTGATTTTGGACTGCGCAATGCCTATGTTGGATGGTATTGGCGTACTGGAAAAATTGGCGCAGGAAAATTTGTACAGACCAGTCTGCATAATGCTTTCGGGCATTCGACATGACGCCGTTACCAAACGCGCCTATGATCTGGGGGCAGAATATTACATAATTAAGCCTTTTGACTTAGATGTTCTTGCAGATCGCATTCGTATGTTTAAGAGCTTTACATTAGCTTCTTACAAATCGGACATAAATATTAAATCCCAGGTAATAAACTCAGAAAATGATCAAATTGAAGTTTGCACAGAGAATTTGCCGGATTACACGGGTATCCAGACGGAATATCGTCAAAATCCTATCAAACAATATAATCAACCAGTACAAAAATCTCAGCCGACCCTTTCTTTAGAGGAACGAGTAACGAATCTTTTGCACGAAATCGGCGTACCCGCTAATATTCGCGGGTACAGGTGTTTGAGAACTGCTATTATTATAACTGTTAAAAATTTGGATTTGCTGCATTTTGTAACTAAAGAGCTTTATCCGTCTATCGCGAGAGAGCTTAATACCACGCCTAGTTCTGTGGAACGGGCTATTCGGCACGCGATTGGGTTGGTTTGGGAGCATGGTAACATCGCCGCGTTGGATAGATTATTTGGATACTCTATTGAGACCCGTAAAAAGAGACCCTCAAACAGCGAGTTTATAGCGCTTATAGCGGATAAGTTTAGAATAGAGAATAAGGCAAGCTGACCAATCCGGCTGTGAGTACCACTTCGCGAAGGGGTATACAGCCCTGAAGAGTTGGCTAAAATCAAAGTCAAATTTGAATGAACTGTCCGGAGGCGGACAGAAAAGTTGTGACAGAAACAAAATAAAACATTTCTGTAACAAATTGCTTAACCGCATTGTATTTTTATATAATGCGGTTATAATTATTGATTAGGTTCTCTTTTAATGACATTTCTGACTACAAGTGTAAAATATTAAAAGAAATAGTAAGAGAAATAGTAAAAGAAATAGTAAAAAAAATTTGCACTAATTTTCTAAATGTGTTAAACTTAGGAAAATTAGCTATTCTTTCCGACGGCGAACAGAATATTAAATGCAATACGCAGGCGGAGAGGGGGTGATACATATGAAACCTATTAAAAGCCTGTGGTGCCTGGGCGACCCATAACAGGCACATAATGCCCAGACATACATAGGTCGGCTGTTCCGGGGGCGTGACTGAAAAAGGAATTCGTTGGATTTTCACCTAAGAGCAACGAATATATTTTCAGATACATCCAAGTGCTGGGGAGTATTCGATAATTACGGAGGGGAGTTTATGAAACAAAAAAAACGAAAAAAACCGCCGTATGTTCTGCTTGGTATACTCTTTGCGCTTATTGCCGGGGTGGCGTATGTCGGTATTACGCAATGGAATAACGTTCAAGCTTTACTGGCGTTAGGGCAGCATACCACTCAGGAATTAGAGCATTTGGTGGCTGAGAACGAAACTAAGACAGTTGAAATTCTTAAAAGCCTGCCAGGTCCAAGTTTAAGGCCGTTGACGGTTGAAGAAAACGACAAGGTAGCTAAAGGTGAGTTGACCGAAGAAGAAGTGGTCGCTCTTATTCTAAGTTCGCCGCCGTCTGAACCGGTATCTGTAGCGCCGACAACAACTGAGCCAACTATCGCTGAGTCAACTACTGCCGAACCGAATACCGTCAAGCCGACAGCAGCTGTCGAAAACTCGGAAAGCGCAGGTAATGAAGAAGAGGAGCGCATTGCGGAGCTTGTCGCGCAGGTTTATGTGTTGCGCGCAACCATGATAGGTCAGCTTGACAGTTTGCTTAATACCGCTAAGGCGGAGTATTTGGCTCTGTCGGAAGCGGAACGCACGAACGCAAAAAAATCAGAACTGGCGGCTAAGTATATGTCTCTGGCTACACGGTTAGAGAATACTTGTGATTCGCAGATTGAGGCAATACTGAAAGATTTGGAAGTTTATCTGAATGAAACGGAATCTGATACCGGAGCTGTCGCGGAAATCAGAAAAGCGTACAAAGAGGAGAAGTATCTGAAGAAGTCGTATCTATTAAGTCAATATTCACAGATTGGGGGTTAATAATGAAGAAGCTTTTGGGAATCGTGCTCTCGGTGATAATGATTCTGTCATTTCCATTGGCGGCAAATTCAGCCAACGCATCGAGTTTTTCGGATTTCCCTAGTAATACTTGGTCAAGCGATGCCCTTACGGTAGCGGTTGATAACACCTTATTATATGGGACAGATGGTGGTAAACTTGACCCCAAGGGTCAAGTAACCCGCGCGCAAATGGCCTCTATAATAGTACGGGCATTTGGAATGAAAGCAACCACCGGCAACACAAGTCTTGGCGGTTATACGGATATAGACCGTAACGCGTGGTACGCGGCCGAGTTTGCCGCGGCGATTGAATTTGGTCTTTTTACCGGAGACGGCAGCGGTATAATGCGTCCCAACGCTCCGATAACCCGTGAAGAAATAGCAATTGTTCTTCAGCGCGCGTTTGATTTGCCGAGTGTAAGCTATGACTTGGCCTCCAGAAATGACAGCTCTCAAATCTCGACCGGCGCGAGGGACGCTATTTCGGCTCTTATGGCGGCCGGCTATATGACCGGTTACGAAGACAATACCCTAAAACCTAAAAACCCTCTCAGCCGTGAGGAATTAGCGTTTTTATTGAATAAAATGGTAGCTCAGTACATAACACAACCCGGTGAGTATACAGTAAACGCAAACGGATTCGTGCTTGTTCGTTGCGCTGGTGTCACATTAACAAATAGTACGGTTTCTAAGCAGGTTATAGTTTCTAATCCCGGTCAATATTCTTTTGGAGTTAACGGTAGTGTCGTTCTTAACTCACCGGGCGTAACTTTAACCAGCAGCACAGTAACCGGTGGTGTTATTGTTAATAAGTCCGGCACATACACTCTTAACGTAAATGGTCCGGTCACGCTTAACACACCTAGCGTTACTCTTACAAGTAGCACGGTTACGGGCGGCGTTAATGTTATAAAGGCAGGTAATTATAAATTTGATCTTGTTGGAAATGTCGTAGTTTCCGTTCCTAGTGTTGTTATTAGCAGTGACAGCATAATCCAAGGGGATGTGATAATTACCAATGGCGTTACTCGGTCGAATGTAACTGTAGTTGATACATCAGTTAAAGGCAATGTAATTGTTAGTTTGGTAACACCAACGCCTACGCCCACTACTGCTCCTACATCCGCGCCTTCCGCTCAATATACCCCCGCGCCTCCGGGCAGTGGCGGCGGCAGTGGCTCCGGCATTAAAGTACCGGGTGGTACTGGTACAACCGTGACTTACACAATGCAGATAGACGCTTCATCCGACGCGACAGATAGTACTATTAGCGGTACGTACGCTAGCGGTTCACTTTACGTGGCTATTGCTGATTTGCTTTCAGAAAAGGGCACTAATGGCAATCCGTTAAATGCTCTCTTTGAATTGTTTGTTACTGATGGGAGCACTAATCCGACTGGTTTGAGACAGTATGTCACAACAACGCCGTCTAC
>JAISRJ010000050.1 GCA_031273705.1 Clostridiales bacterium | reverse complement strand
ATAAGAGTGGCAAAGTTCCAGGTACTGTAAATTTTGGCAAACTGGTATCGATTGATTCTCCGCCACTTATCCGAGGAAGTTGTACTGTTAACGCGCCATGGCTGAGTAGTAACAAGGGGTGAGTAGTAACTATTGACATAAAACAAAACTAATAAAAAATGTTGAAATTACGCGCGTATTATTGTAGAATAAAATGATTGTTTTTGTATTATACTCGCGGGCAGAATCATTTGCTATTCATACGGCAGTTACATAACTATGGGGGCAGCCCTGGGAAGAGGAGATTTTTATCAGCGAATCACTTACCAAAGGATATATACTTCAACTTGCGTCTAACGCCGACGTATATTCGCGTGGCGAAGCCTATCAACTTTCGGGGCGTGTGCTTTCGCTTTCGGTCAATCCTGAAAAAACCAAAGCAACCGCGATTATTGAAGGTAATTATAAAAAATACAATGTCGCAATTTATTTAGATCCCAACGGCTCTTTATCAAAATATACCTGCGACTGCTCCAGCAACTCTATTTGGCGCGGCGCGTGCAAACATGTCGTCGCCGTGCTGTTCGCGCTGATGGATTTTCAGTCTAATTCTTTTGATATGGTAAAGATTGGACGTCTTGCGAAGGCTATCAATGAAAAATTGGAAGGGCAGATATTTTCGGAGATCGAAAACAGCCTGATCTTACAAGAGCCGATTAGCGAAACTGAGCCGATTAGGCTTGAAGCTAAACTGATTGTGAAGAACCACGAAAAATCGCTTGGGTTTAATATCGGCTCAAAACGCATGTATGTTATCCGAAACATAGGAGAATTCGTCTCTAATGTTAAAAATCAAACGACCGCCGCTTATGGTAAATTTTCTTTTAGACACACACCCGGCGCGTTTGATCCGAACAGCCGCAGATTGTTGGAATTTTTAATAAAAGAAGTTTCCACAATTAACGACATAAGCAGTTCGTTAATGCAGAACTATTATAGTTATTATATGATGCGTCAAAAGGTTAAGGGGCTGACCCTTACCGACCGCAACATGGATGAATTTTTTGACATATATATGAATCGGGATCTGGAAGTCGAGGCGGACTTGAAAAACAGCGCGTATATGCGAGTGACGGACGAAACGCCGCCCACGCGTTTTAAAGTCGAGCGGCGGCCTGATGAGATTCGTCTAATGGGAAGCCCGGACGCGAGTCTTAGTTTGGCAAGCCCAAAATTCAAGTACATCCTTATGAACGGCAAGATCTACCGAATGGATTTGTTTAAGGGCAATGCCCTTGAAACGATTATGGCCGCTCTGCGAGAGTCACAAACCCAGTATCTGCCATTTGGCGGACAGCAAAAGCTGCGATTTGCGTCGATTGTATTGCCATATTTAAATAGAATGGGCGTTATTTCCGAGATAATAGGCGAGGCGGACGAAAGCGCCGCGCCGCAATTAATCACGAAATTATACTTTGACGCGGATGGCAAGAATGTTTCATGCCGATTGATTTGCAATTATGGTGAGCATGAGTTTAATCCCCTTGATTCCGCAAAAACACCTTTTCCGGACATAAATCGGGATATACCCGAAGAATTTCGTGTCAATAAGCAATTAAATTTGTATGGTTTTATACCGGATAAAAAGCGCGCTTTGTTTCTTTTAACGGGCGACGAGGCAATATATAGATTTCTGAATGACGGCTTGGAAGATTTAAAACAAAACGCGGAAATCTACGCCACCGATGATCTATTAAATAAAAAAGCCAGACCGATGACTGCCAAGCTGGGTTTAAGATTAAGTGGGAATTTTTTGCAGGTACAGATGAAGAACTCCGAATATTCATTCTTAGAATTAATGGAGGCATTGGAAAATCTGCGTGCGAAAAAGAAGTTTCACCGCTTGAAAAACGGGCGATTTATAGATTTGACGGATGAGAACGTCTCCGCCGTTTCCGAACTGATAGAGTCATTGGATCTCAGCAAAAAAGAAGTTAGCGGTCAAATGGCGGTGATGCCAAAGTACAGGTCACTGTACGTCGACCACCTTGCGGAACAAAAATTGGAAGTGGAGCGAGACAGCGAGTTTATCAAACTGGCTGACGATTTTAAAAACTATAAAGATTTAAATTTTGACGTGCCTGATGATCTGAGGACTGTACTGCGGGAATATCAGAAAACGGGCTATCAATGGTTGAAGGTGCTTGCGTATTATGGATTCGGCGGTGTGCTTGCGGACGATATGGGATTGGGCAAGACCATTGAAATTATTTCCTTTATTCAAAGCAATCAAAACAAAAGCGGCGCAAAGTCTGAAGGCAATCAAAAACTAAACCGTAAAAATCTGGTGGTGGCGCCTACTTCGCTACTTTATAATTGGGAGAACGAATTGCGTAGATTCGCGCCGGGTTTAAGGACGCAGGTTATCAGCGGATTGCCCGAAAAGCGCAAAGAACAATTAAGTAACCCCGCCGATGTGTATATTACAACATATGATACACTAAAGCGTGATATAGAGAATTATAGAGATTTTAAATTTGAAACCGTGGTCGCCGATGAAGCGCAGAATATAAAAAATCCTATTACTCAAAACGCTAAAGCGGTTAAGGAATTAAAGGCGAAAAATCGTTTCGCGCTTACGGGCACGCCGATAGAAAATTCGCTGACAGAGTTGTGGTCAATATTTGATTTCATTATGCCGGGCTATTTGCATACGGCGCATAAATTCTCAAAATTGTATGAAACACCGATTGTAAAATATAATAACCGAGAACGCGCGGACGCTTTACGCAAACAGATACAGCCGTTTTTGCTGCGGCGGTTGAAAAGTGAGGTTTTATCCGAATTGCCAGAAAAGACCGAGACATGTTTGTTTACCGATTTGCTTCCGGAACAGCGAAAATTATATACGGCGCTATTACTAAAAGCTCGTGGGGACCTTGAGGATCCGAGCATGAATTTCTCTAAAAAGCGTATGAGAATTTTAGCTGATTTAAACCAACTTAGGCAGATATGCTGTCACCCGGCTTTGTTTATGGAGGGATATCAGGAGGGCAGCGGTAAGTTAAATCTGGCGTTAGAGACAATTCAAATGACTTTAGAATCTGGGCATAGATCGTTAGTTTTCTCGCAATTTACTTCTATGCTGGCGATTATTAAACATTCCTTGGATGCCGTGGGATATTCATATTTTTATTTGGACGGGGCGACGCCCTCCAAAGAAAGAATAGAGATGTCGGAGCGGTTTAACGCCGGAGAACGGGAATTATTCTTGATTTCTTTAAAGGCGGGTGGATCGGGATTAAATCTTATTGGCGCCGACGAGG
>JAISRJ010000083.1 GCA_031273705.1 Clostridiales bacterium | reverse complement strand
TAAAGGCGATGCCTTCCACTAATAAGGTTTCCTTATCGCCGAAAAACTCGTATAAGGTACGTTTGGAAATCGCCGCGTTGCGGGCAATATCGTCCATACTTACACTTTTAATGCCATATTGCGAAAAAAGATCAAAAGCTGTCATTATTATTTGCCTTTTTACTACATTCATGAGATTAGTTGCTTACAAAGATACATTTGCTTATATGTTTACTCAAACAAAAAACGCCGGTTTACTGACTTTTATCGACGAATAGCGGGTAATCCCCGATAAATGCCTGCTCTGTTTGCCGTCCGTTTTGTTGGATGATTTGTTGTTTCTGGAAACAAAGGTCGATTATATTTGGAAAACTGAAATGGTTTAATCTGTTACAGAATTGGTCAAAATAAAATATGAAACGTTTTTTTTATCCTGTTTTCACGAAATATACCTATATTTGGTGGTCAAAAACGAAACAAACTGTATTAGAGCTTATTTAAGAATTTATGGACAAACTCCCTGTTATTGAAGTATCCGACTTTGTCGAACGTTTATCCGTATCCGGCAACTATCAACGTATGGTTATTGTGGCCGACATCAATGCCGTAGATTTTACATCCCCTGATATGGAGGGATATACCCTGCCGGTGCGCTTGAACGCGATCTTTATCATTGTCATACTGCAGGGTAAGCTGCAAATCCGCCTCGACTATGTGCCATATACTGTTTCGGCGAATGAGCTACTGACAATTATGCACACACATGTCATCCAAATATCGGAACTGAGCCATGATTTTAAAGCCAAACTGCTGGTGATAGAGCGGACGTTCCTCGACGAATGCCGCTTAGACAAACGCACCCCCTCCATGCTGGGATATATGCAATTCCGCCAAAAACCCCGTACCACCCTTACGCCCGACGAGACGGCCCATATCCGGCTGTGTTTCGGCGTCTTGGAGAAGAAAATAGCCTTGCGTACCCACTCTTTCCACCGCGAAGTGATGCAAAATGCGCTGGTAGCCTTCCTGCTCGAACTGGCTAATATGCTGGTAGGTAAGAAAGAAAACCTCCCGCGCCCTACCTTTTCGCGCCGTGAAGAAATCATGAATCAATTTTTGCAACTCCTTTTCGAACATGCCGGAGAACAACGTGCCGTCACTTTTTATGCTGAGAAACTGTGTATTACGCCTCAATATCTATCCTTAGTACTGAAAGAACTGACAGGGAAAACGGCCAATAAATGGATAGAAGAAGCTCTCATCATGGAAGCCAAAATACGGCTGAAAACCCCACAAGCGACCATACAGCAAGTGGCCGAGGCCCTGAATTTTTCCGATCAATCTACTTTCGGCAAATTTTTCAAGAAACATACCGGCTTGTCACCCACCGAGTTCCGTAGATACTGAGCCGGCTACCTTTCCCTGCCTTCATTCCTCGATCTCAGCGTCTTCCGGCACAACTTCGGCTTTCTGTGGGCGGAATTTATACCAACCGATCAACTCGTTGAGTCCGTAGAACAGGCTGACCACTCCCAAAACGACGAATGTGCCGGCAATGGCCTCGATGGGCTTGAGCAAAATCACTCCCCCTCCAAGCAGGATCAGGGCCGGAAACACATAGTAAACCACCGGAATAACGCGACGCTCTCTCGCCTTGAGCAGGGAGATAAGTTGCTGAACGCCTGCTATGACAAGGATTATACCCCATACGAACCCGAAGATACGGATGAAAAACCCGGGCATGACAACCAACCACACCCCCAAAGCGATACTGCCACCCATAGCGATCCAGAGAAGCGCAGGCACAAAGCCCTTTACGCCCTTCTCGCGCCAGAACCAGATCACAAGCGAATAGATCCCCGCAAGGATAAAGAAAGCCCCGCAAAGCCTGACTAAGTAGTCCACAGCCGTTTCAGGCCATATTATAAACAAAAGCCCCAAAGCGATCCCCAGGATACTACGCAGTAACGAATGATTTAAAGTGATAATAGTCAACATAATGCTGTTTATACGTGAGTATTTAATTTAATAATCGCCCTAAAGGTATTAAAATAATTGATTACTTTTGCCGGTAGAAATGAAAAAACAAATAGACCATGAGAAGTTTTGCCAGTGACAATAATTCGGGTGTCCACCCATTGGTGATGGATGCCGTGTTGAACGTGAACCGCGATCATACCGTAGGATATGGTGACGACCCTTATACACAAGCAGCTACACGCAAACTGAAAGAGATTTTCGGCCCCCAAGCCGAGCCATTCTTCGTCTTCAACGGGACAGGAGCCAACTCGGTAGCCCTGCAAGCGACTTGCCGCTCTTACCATGCGATACTATGCGCACAAACAGCTCATATATACGTAGATGAGTGTGGCGCTCCGGCACGTATGAGCGGCTGCACGATCATCCCCATCCCGACGGCAGACGGCAAACTAAGCCCGGAACTCATCCGCCCACACTTACACAATTTTGGCGTATGCCACCATGCACAACCCAAAACCGTCTATATATCACAAGTTTCCGAGCTGGGAACGATCTACACCCTCGACGAGCTAAAAGCCATAGCCAGCTTGCTGCACAGCCACGACATGTACCTCCACATGGACGGCGCCCGCTTGGCCAATGCCTGCGCCCGCCTGCAATGTACGCTGAAAGAGCTGACGGTAGACGCCGGCGTCGACATCCTCAGTTTCGGCGGCACCAAAAACGGCATGATGATGGGAGAAGCCGTCGTTTCATTTCGCCCCGAACTCAACGAGAGCCTGATGTATTTCCGCAAGCAGTCGGCCCAATTAGCCTCTAAAATGCGCTACCTCTCCGCCCAGTTCATCCCCTATTTAGAAAACGACCTATGGCTCGAAAATGCCCGCAACGCCAACGAAAAAGCCGCCCGCCTGAGCCACCTCTTACAACAGTATCCCAGCATCCACTTCACCCAAAAACCCGAATCCAACCAACTATTTTTCACCATGCCCCCCGCAGCCGCCCGCCAATTAGCCCAAAAATACTTCTTCTACTACTGGAACGAATCCATCACCGAAGTCCGCTTAGTAACCTCCTGGGATACAACCGACGAAGACATCACCCGCCTCGCCCAAACACTAAGCGATCTGCTAAAATAATTCACAAAAGTTTTCCGTATGTAACTATATGGCTGTTAGTTATAAAGGTACGAAAACTCAAGGCCTTTTTTAAAGTTTAAAATAGTTATATTTCATCAATAGTTAAACAATTATGGAATAAAATGTTATTTTTGTCATGTACTAAAGTAGATTTGTAAAATTTTTGTCTGTGTAAAGGTGCGGACGTTAAACACAAATTATATGAAGTCTTTTTATACACTGGCATTTGCCTTATCAATGATGTGCGGGCTGCTAAACGCCCAAACAAACTTATTTCCGAAAGCGCCGAAATACTTCGGAAAAGTACATAATGTGAAGAAGGAGCAGTTGCGCTCTGCGGAGGATGAAACGCCCGTCTCCCTGCGCTCTACCCTTGAACCGGGACATGCCCGTCCGGACAGTGCGGTGGTCGAAACGGAAGCAGGCATCAAAATCATCAAAAGCGTGTTTTCCTACAATGGAGACGTAATCACGGAAATTCACTATCAGAGAGATTCTTACACAGGAGCATGGGAGACGTCGAACTACACGAAGGAAGAATATGCCTTCGACAGCAACGGATACCAAACGCTGTTTTCGTATTGGAATTATCAGGACAATGTGCCTCAGGATGGGGTAAAGGTTGAATATGCATACACCCCCAACGGCATGCCGCTATCGGTAAAAGTGTACAATTACAAAGACGGCGGGTGGGCGTTTTTTGACGGAGGTGTTTATCTATATGACGATAACGGCATGTTGACAGGCGTTTCGCTATTTGAAGGTGAAGAATTGCGTCCGCTTCCGCTTGTAATCTCCGGAACGCCTGACAATCAGGAAATAACAAAGGTCATAGATGGGGTCACGGTACTGAAAGCCGTTTGGCGTTTTGATCCGGTAAGCAAAAAATGGCTGGCTGAGGAAAACTGGGAGCTTGCAGACGATGGCAGCAGCCTGAAACTGGAATCATCAAAGGAATACGAGTATGACGCCGCCGGACGCCTGCTGCTGCTGAAAGAAATCTCTTACGGCGGAGGCAAGGGCGAAGCTTACGTCAAGACAACAGCATATACCTACGAGGCAAATGGCCGGAAACAGTCCGAAACATACACCGGCACCTATGACGGCGGGACAGTAGACCGCAATGGCGACGGGCTGATTAACGACGACGACAAGTACCCGTACTACAACCGGAAAGAATATGAATATGCCGGTAGCCGCTTGGCGAAAATCAGCGAATACGACTATAATGGCGGGCTATCCGGCACCATCGTCTTCTACTATTCCGGCGGTTCAGACGCATCCGAGCCGGTGGCAGCATCCGAGCCGGTAGTATATGTACACGACGGCATATTGACCGTCCAAAGCGCTCGTACGGAGCAGATTACGGTTTACGCCCTCAGTGGCGAAAAACTCTACGAAGCTCAGCAACAGGCAGGTACAATCACAATAAACGCCAACGCCTTCCCGCAAGGCATACTGATAGTAAGAGGAAGCAGCGGCTGGGTAAAGAAGATACTGAACGTCTGACCGGAACTTTTCATCAAGTAGGCATATCACTTTGTCAAGATTAGCAAAATGACAAAAAATGCCATCAAAAAACCCCGTTTTTTGATGGCATTTGCTCCGATAGCTTCAAAAAAGCCGGAAATTCGGCGGTAGACAAAACGCGTTTTGTCAATAGATAACGCCGAATTTAAGTAGCAAGTTACAACTTTGCGTTTATAAGTTGAAGAAAAAGTAATTTTAGCTTATTCTTGCATCAAATTGATATTCCAACCAAAGGACACTTGTAACTGCTAACTCCCTACTTGAAACTCTTAATTTTCGTCATTTTGACGAAAATTAAATTATCCTTCAATCTTATTAAAGATTCATCGGCCTCTTACCGGAAAATTATGCTTGCATTTTTCCAAATCATGCTGCATGATTTTTTCGAGTCACGTGCATGATTCCATAGTGAGATAAGCATGAATTTGGTGAAAACATGCAAACAAATTACCAAAACACTACCAATCCCTTACGCAAAACAGCAAACTTGGCCGTTTTAATAATTCGCAACACTTACGATATGATAGTTGAATCCGATTTTAAAACCAAAATGTAAATCATTTAACTGTTTTTAGAATCTCTGCATAGTTGTTAATACGGGGATTTTGATAACTGTTTCTTGTTTTTTGCGTATGAGACGTGAAAATGTTGTATCTTGCGGAAATTTTGAGATGAATTGGGGTAAGATACAAATACATACGGAGAGTGTGGAGTCAGTGGATGCGCAGGCCCCCGTGATTGTTTCGGCGAGCCGTTCCACCGATATTCCGGCGTTTTACAGCGATTGGTTTATTCATCGGTTCAAAGAGGGGTATGTGAAATGGAAGAATCCGTTTAACGGACTGCCTTTGTTTGTTTCGTTCCAAAATGCCCGGCTGATTGTTTTTTGGTCGAAAAATCCGAAGCAGATGATTAAGCATTTGGATTATTTGAATGAGAAGAATATCGGCTATTATTTTCAGTTTACACTCAACGATTATGATGCGGAGAGATTAGAGACGGGCGTCCCAGAAATGCAATCTCGCATTGAAACTTTTATTGAGTTATCAGAGAAAATTGGCAAGGGTAAAGTGATTTGGCGTTTTGATCCTTTGATTTTGACTGACAAAATAGGCGTTGATGAATTGTTGAGAAAGGTCGAAAATATGGGTAATCAATTGAAAAATTATACGCAAAAATTGGTTTTTAGTTTTGCTGATATTAAGATATATAAGAAAGTTCAAAATAATTTGCGAAGCAATGATATTCTATACCAGGAGTTTAACGAGCGAACAATGAATGAATTTGCTGCGGGGCTTCAAGGTTTGAATGAGAATTGGCATTTTGAACTTGCCACTTGCGCGGAACAAATTCCTTTGGAGAAATACGGAATCGTCCACAACAAGTGTGTTGATGATGATTTGATGATAAAACTTTTTCCTCACGACAAGGTTTTGATGGACTTTCTGGGCGTTAAAATTACCCCGCCTGATATGTTTAATCCGAATGCTATCATTGAGAAAAGACGTAGTAACAAAGACAGCGGGCAGCGGCAATTTTGCGCTTGTATTGTCAGCAAAGATATTGGCGAATATAATACTTGTCCGCATTTGTGCGAATATTGTTATGCAAACGCAAGCAAA
>JAISRJ010000030.1 GCA_031273705.1 Clostridiales bacterium | reverse complement strand
GTTGGCTGATCTCCGCGTTGATTTACTCTTCATATAACATAGTCACTTCCATATCTGTATTGGTGGCCATGAGCGCGATGATAAAAGACAGAGCGGCCGCTGCAAAGGCGGGGATTATCA
This sequence comes from Clostridiales bacterium, assembly GCA_031273705.1. GTDB lineage: Bacteria > Bacillota > Clostridia > Lachnospirales > WQUN01 > JAISGK01. The sequence goes on along the minus strand of JAISRJ010000030.1, from coordinate 3,340 downwards.
GCGGCGGGGCAATGACGCTTCTCGGGCTGGCGATGATATATCCACTGCTTCTGCATTTTACGCAAGCGCGGCAATCGGAGATTCCCTTGCTGGCTATAGCGAGTAACTTTGGAAATGTGTCTCAATATATGTATATGCTGGTTTTAATCGGCGCGATTTTTTCTACCGCTTTATCCAATGGATTTGCCGTGGTTAGTTGGGCGACGGAGAGATTTAAGTCGTCGCCGCTGACGGTAAAACTACTTTTGGCTGTCGGAGGCTTTTTCGCGGCTAATGTGGGCTTTTCTACGATGGTAGCCGAAATTTATCCGTTGTTTAGCGTTATCGGTTTGGCGGAAACCATGCTGATTTTAATCGCTTGGATAAAGTTGCGCAAAAAGGCTTGAATTCAATTCAAAATAATAGTATGATCACTCCCGGATGAGGTGGGTTTTATGTCTACGAAAGCAAAGATAATCGCGGCTGTCGCGGTTATAGGTGTAATCCTGGCGGGATGGCTGTATATGGAGTTCGGAGATGGGGTAAGCACTTTAGCCCATGTTGACGCGGAAATAACCATTCCTTATGAATTTGACAGCGGAGCGACTTTCTATAGCTATAATTCGAGCGAGTTCTTTTTCTGCACAAAAGACGGCGTAAAATTTATGAACACTGCGGGCGAGCAGCAGTGGGAAGAAGTGATAAGCCTTACCAACCCTGTATTGTATGGTAAATGCGATACAATCGCGTTAATCGAGGCGAAAGGGCGTAAGGCGTATGTTTTCAACACACTGGGAAAGCTGTATGAGCGTAGATTTGACGCGCCTGTACTATCTTTTTCCGTAAGCCAGACGGGGCATTTGGCGGTGATTTTGCAATCTTCCGACGGGTATTGTGTGGAAGTTCACAGCCCCGGCAGTATGGAGGCTGTATGGCGTTATGTGATTTCCAGCCCGAACATATATCCTCTGTCGGCGGACGTTTCACCCGACGGGCGAGTGGCTGCGCTTAGTCTGCTGGATCTTAACCCTGACGCGTATCATTCTATGAAAACAAATATTGTGTTCATGTATACGTCGCAGGCGGACGCGGCTTCGACTACGGACGCCGACGGAAAATTCGCCGGGGAAACACTGAGTGACCAGATAGCGCTGGTTCGGTTTATGAATAACAAATTGCTGGCAGTGTCGGATAAAAACATTACTTGCTACACCGTTAGTGAGAATGTTAAACAGGATTGGCAGATAGCTTTGGAAAACGAGCTGGAGCAATTTGAAACATTTGGTAATGATGGTTTTGTGATTGTCGCCGGAGGGTCCGATGGGTCTAAGCGTCCTGAAGATTCGTCGGCGGGTATGTTGGAATTTTACAATATTAAAGGTAAAAGAACCGGAGGATATCAAACAAGCGGCGTTGACTATATAAGCATGAGTATTAACAGTGTGATAGTGGGTAAAAATCGGAACTATGAAGCGATAAATAATCGTGGGAAACTGCTATGGTCGTATACGGCGTCGCAGGACATCAGGCAGTTAATGTTTTTGGGCTACGAAAATACCGCGCTTGCCTCCGGCGCGACTAACGCGTGGATTATGCGTAAAGATTGAGGGTAAGATAGCTTATGAATATTTATGATTTAATCTGCGTAGGTGTTTTTGTACTTTGCGTGGCTATCGGCTGGTTTAAGGGGTTATTGCGATCCATTTGCGGATTGGCGTTTACAATCGCGTCGTTCGCGATTACCTACTATTTGTACCCGTATATAACGCGATTTTTTCGTATAATGGGATTATATGGCTATTTACAGCAAAACATAGCCGGTATACTAAATCTTCAAGGTGTCGCGGACGCTAAGGTTGCGGACATGCAAGCGGAATTTATAAATCAGATGCCTCAATCGAATTTTATTATACAACACTTGCAAGCCGGTAATAATCCGGAATCTTATCACGCTTTGGATGTCTCCGGCTATTCGGAATATATAAGCGGATTCTTCGCAAACATGGCGTTAAATTTGATTTCTATTATCTTGCTGTTTATTGTAGTGCGCATATGCTTGATAATGCTGCTTAATATTATGGATTTTGTCGCGAGTCTGCCGGTGATACATATGTTAAACGCAATCGGCGGCGGTATTTTCGGTATGATTCAAGGTGTGATAGTTATTTGGATTATACTTGGTGTAATCACTTTCTTTATGCTGGATAACGCGGAGATATTCGACCAAATTGAATCAGGCGCGATAGTCGGTTATTTCTACGAAAACAACCCGATAATGAGATGGCTGGTAAAGATTACTCCATAATTTCCATAATTCTTTCTTGGAAAGGTGCCCTAAGCCGGGTGGCCTTTAAGGGAATTTTCAACAGAGGTATGCGGATGAAAAAGGACTTAAGCTGTACTATAATTCTGCCTGTATATAATGAAGAAGCTATTTTGAGACACTCTGTCGAGACGCTGTTTGAAACCTTCGGAGGAGTCCCGAACGAGATCCCGTTGGATATTTTGCTGATTGACGACGGATCCGACGATGGAACTTGGAAAAAAATAGCGGAGCTATCGCGGAGCGATTGCAAGGTGAGCGGACTGAGGTTTTCTCGTAATTTTGGGAAAGAAAGCGCGATCGCCGCCGGTTTATCCAACGCGAAGGGCGCTTGCGTTATAGTTATGGACGCTGATTTGCAGCATCCGCCCGAAACCGCTTTAGAAATGTACCGTCTTTGGGAGCTTAATGATCTCGCGATTGTGGAAGCTATTAAAACAACACGCCAGAAAGAAAGCGCGTTTCATAAGCTGGGCGCTAATCTGTTTTATAATACGCTGGAACGCCTGGCGGGGATGGATTTAAATAACGCGTCTGATTTTAAGCTGTTAGATCGTTCGGTTGTGGAATTATTTAAAACAATGCCGGAGCGGCAGACATTTTTCCGGGCAATGACGGGTTGGACGGGTCTTAAATCGGAAAAAGTTTATTTTGAAGTGCGCCCAAGAGCCGCGGGCGGAACAAAATGGTCTGTGATAAAATTGACTACTCTGGCAGTCAGTTCTATTTCGGCTTACACTACTGTTCCTTTACACTGGGTAACTTTCGCGGGGATAATCTTTTTGGTATTCGCCGTGTTTCTGCTAATACAAACCCTGTACAATAAAATCTTTGGCCTTGCGGACGCCGGTTTTACAACGGTTATTGTTTTGCTTTTGCTGATTGGCAGTATTTTAATGATTAGCCTGGGCATTATCGGTGTGTATATAGCGAAGATTTATACCGAGATAAAATCCAGACCTCGCTACATTGTGGCGGAAAAGGCAGGGAAATTACTGCTTTGAGTATAAAAAAGGCTTTGAGTATAAAAAAGGCTTT
>JAISRJ010000081.1 GCA_031273705.1 Clostridiales bacterium | reverse complement strand
GTACGGCTGTAACAATTTTTGTACCTACTGCATTGTACCGTTTGTTCGCGGTCGGGAGCGCAGCCGAAGCCCGGAACATATCATAAAGGAAGTTTTGGCCGCCGCCGCGGATGGAGCCGTTGAAGTTTGTTTGTTGGGGCAGAATGTAAATTCATACTGTGGGGAAACGGGGCTGTCATTCGCTGAATTATTGCGCGAGGTATGTCGTATAGACGGCATTGAACGCGTTAGGTTCATGACCTCTCACCCCAAAGATCTCTCCAATGAGTTAATCGATGTAATGAGCCAAGAAAGAAAAATATGCAAGCATCTGCATTTACCCATGCAGTCGGGTAGCAGTAAAGTTTTGGCTAGAATGAATCGTAAATATTCTAAAGAGAGCTACTTAGATTTGGTTCGGCGAATAAGAGCGAAGATTCCGCAAATAGCCTTGACCACGGATATTATTATTGGTTTTCCGGGGGAGACGGAAGAAGATTTTGAGGATACACTTGATGTCGTGCGACAGGCGGGATTTGCGGGCGCGTTTACATTCATCTATTCTAAACGCAATGGCACCCCCGCGGCGGATATGAGCAATCAAGTGCCCCAACACGCGGCCAAAGAACGATTTAACAGATTATTGGCAACTGTTAATCCTATTATTTACAATGAAAGTAAAAAACATGCCGGAAAAACCATAACAGTTTTGACCGACGAACAGCGCGCGCCGAACATGTATAAAGGCCGTTCCGATGATAACAGCTTGGTGCATTTTTTCTGTACAAGGGATTGTGTCGGAGAATTTGTAGATGTGCAAATAACCGAGGCAAAAACGTTTTATTTGATTGGGCGGGAAAAACAAGAGATTTGAATGTCGCCCATGACAATGTCCGCGCGGTAATCTATACAACAAGTTTGCCAAAATTTACAGTACCTGGAACTTTGCCTCCCTTGTCCCTTTTGCCATTGTCATCGCCGCTTGCCCGCGGAATTTGTCCCGTTAATGTGCCAAGTCACTCGTTTTTACCAGCAAAAGTTTTTACCAGCTGTTGCAATTGATTGAATCATGTGTTAAAATACGTTTCGTCGGTTGTACTGGGGGCATAGCTCAGCTGGGAGAGCGCTTGAATGGCATTCAAGAGGTCAGGGGTTCGATCCCCCTTGTCTCCATTATCAAAATGCTCGATGGGGGTGTCGATATAAATTTGAAGGATACTCAAGCGGGGCGATATATACATTCAGATGAAGTCTACGCGGGTTTTGAAGAACTGCGCGAATTTATGCGATTAACCTTTATCGCGGCAGGTGTGCCGGATAAGGACGCGGAAGTCTGCGCCGATGTTTTAATAGAGGCGGACAAGCGCGGCATTGATTCTCATGGGGTAGGGCGACTAAAGCACATCTATCTTGATCGAATTCGCGAAGGCATTCAAAACCCTGTGACCACATTGGAAATAATACGAGAAACTCCGACGACGGCTGTTGTTGACGGTCATGACGGTATGGGGCATGTCATAGGCGTTACGTGTATGCAAACGGCGATTGACAAGGCTAAAAAATTCGGGTTAGGCATGGTGGCGGCGCGTAATTCCACACATTACGGAATCGCGGGCTATTATGCGCTAATGGCTGCTAAAGAAAATCAGATTTGTTTTACCGGTACAAATGCCAGACCATCGATTGCGCCTACCTTTGGTACAGAAAATATGCTGGGCACCAACCCGCTTACGATTGGTTTTCCGACGGACGAACATTTTCCTTTCGTTATTGATTGCGCGACTTCGATTACTCAACGCGGAAAAATCGAGCACTATTCACGAATTGGTAAAACAATGCCTGTAGGCTGGGTAATAGATAAGAACGGCGATCCGGTGATCGACCCAAATACCGCGCTTAACGGCTTTGCGGATGGTACTTGCGCGTTGGCGCCTCTTGGTGGTATCGGGGAAGAACTGGCGGGTTATAAGGGTTATGGATATGCCACCGTCGTCGAGGTGCTTTCGGCATCGCTTCAAGGCGGAACATTTCTGCGAGCTTTAAACGGCTTTGATCCAAAAGGCGGAAAGACTCCGTTCCATATAGGGCATTTCTTTTTAGCTGTCGATATAGCGGCATTTACAGAGCCGGATATTTTCCGAAAATCCGCCGGCAGTATTTTACGTGAGTTAAGGTCATCCCGCAAAGCCGCGGGCCGTGATCGTATCTTTACGGCCGGAGAAAAAGAATATCTCGCTTGGCTTAAACGAAAAGAACAAGGTATACCTCTTAACAAAGCTGTTCGGCATTCACTAGAGACTGCCCGTTTAGAATATAATGTAGATTTTGTTTTCTCTTGGGAGAAATAACCACCCCGGCGCTGAGCGCCGCCCCCGCCGAAGATGGGGAATAAAAGTAAGGACCCCTTACGCTAAAGGGGTCCTGTTTGATCTTTGATGGATTGATGTCATGCAAGATATTATGGCAGTTTTAAAAATAAACAACTCACACGTATTGTTTTTTGGAATAGAATATCAACAACTTTTGGATCAGCCTTAAGACTATCAACTGCACTGGTATGATAATTATATTTTGTAATACTCGAGCAGGCAATAAAGCGATGAAAGGAGACCCTGTTATGATTGTGAGCCAATAAGTGCTTAATCCAAGGCTAATCACGATACAATTGATGGATACGGCGCAGCCAAGGTATTCCCAACTTTCTTTTCGATTAAAAAGAAATAAGCCAAATACAACGCCCGTTAGTATTGCCGATACTGTAAACCCGGGGAAAAACGCGCCAATTGGGAATAAAATGGCGCCGATAATATCAGCGATACCGCCCGCAAAGCCAGCCCAAACCGGACCAAACAGCATTCCGCACATCGCTATTGGAACAAAACCAAAACCGATCTTCATTATCGGCGTCGCGATGGAACAAAACCGAGATAGGACGATTTCAAGCGCAATCAGCATACAGACTTGTATCATGATTCTTAAATTCATTTTCATTATATTTGGACCTCCCATGTGAATAAAATGATGCCACAATAGAAAAGAGGTCTAAGTGGCAGCGGATGCGGAGATGACGTCGCGGAAAACATTTTTCCTTCGTCCAGTGGCAACTTCCCATCCACCGACACTTAACGCGTCATTCCTACTCTAACCTTTACCTAAAGCCAATTTCAAAACAAACCAAATATTACGCGTACCGTATGCCAATCCCGTCGCGTGATATATTTAATCGCTTTTTGTCTGTCCATAAGTTTGTCAGTTCTTTTGAAACCGCCACATAGCGAATCCCAGCGCAACGCCGCCGAAAATATTTCCAATCGTCACAGGCAGCAGATTGTTAATAAAGAAGTTTCCCCAAGTCAACGCGGTGGTATTTATTCCCGCTTCCGCGACGAGTTTTGCGTATTCCGGTATTTGCATCGCGAAAAGCCCCGCGGGTATGTAATACATATTCGCTACTGAATGCTCAAAACCGCAGACGACGAAGAACGCCACAGGTATATACGCGCCGGCGATACGGCCTATGGTGTCTTTGGCTGAAAGACCACACAGTACGCCGGCGCAAACCAGTACATTGCAGAAGAAACCCATAATAAATCCCTGAGGAAAAGAAAGCGCGCACTTGCCCGCGGCCACCTTAATTGTATAAACTGCAAGACTGCCGCCCGAATAATTCAGTTGCCCGAAAAAAGCGCAGCCGGCCGCCACAAGCGAGGCACCCGCAAAATTTCCGGCGTACACAAGGAACCAGTTCCTCAGTGTTTTTCGCAAAGTGGTGTCCTTGTTCAACACCGAAATGCTGATCATGCAATTACCGGTAAATAATTCGGCGCCCAGCAGCAAGACCATACCAAGACCAAATGGAAACAGCAAACCGCTGACGACGCGGGCGGCGGAAACATTGGTTATACTGTACGACGCCGTGTTGGACACCACACCGCCGAACGAGATAAACATACCTGCCATTACAGCCAAAACCAGCAGCCGGTCAGCGGAACACTCGGTTTTCGCCTTTCCGGATTTGGCGTAATTCATTGTAATTTCGGATGGACTAAATAAATTCATAGATATATACCCTTATAACTCCCACTCGGCGCGGCTGATAATGGAGTTACAGCAGATTAGAACAGCCCCGATATTTTGCCCGTACTGTCCACGTCGATTTTTTCAGCGCTGGGTACTTTCGGTAAGCCGGGCATAGTCATTATATCACCAGTCAAAGCGACAATAAAGCCGGCGCCCGCGCTTACTTTCAAATTACGCACCGTTACCTTAAAGTTTTTAGGCGCGCCAAGCAGATTCTGATTATCAGAAAAGCTGTATTGTGTTTTAGCCATGCAGATTGGTAAATTACTGAATCCAAGCTCGGCTAACCTCTTCGCCTGTTTTTTTGCGTCGGCGGTCATTTCTACACCTTCGGCACGATATATTTTAGTCGCTATTACATTCAGTTTTTCTTCAATGGAAAACTCTAATGGATATATCTGCGCAAACCGATTAGTCTGCTCACATAAACGCACTACTTCTTCCGCCAGAGTTTTGCCTCCTTCACCGCCTTTATCCCAAACCTCTGATAACGCGACATTAACGTCAAGCAACCTGCATTTTTCTTCTATAAGTTTCAATTCCGGTTCGGTATCCGTTGGAAACCTATTGATGGCTACAACAGCAGGCAGCCCGAATACGCTTGTTATGTTGTCTACATGCTGAAGCAGATTGGGCAGTCCTTTTTCCAACGCGGCTAGGTTTTCCATTCCCAGATCCGCTTTTGCGACGCCGCCATGGTGTTTAAGCGCTCGAACAGAGGCGACGATTACAACTGCCGAAGGTGTTAGTCCTGCCATGCGGCACTTAATATTCAGAAATTTCTCTGCCCCCAAATCCGCGCCGAAGCCCGCTTCGGTAATGGCATAATCACCCAGCTTTAAAGCCATTCGAGTTGCCATAATACTATTGCAGCCATGCGCGATGTTTGCGAAAGGACCTCCGTGAATGAATGCGGGAGTGTGTTCCAAAGTCTGCACAAGGTTGGGTTTGAGCGCGTCTTTAAGCAGTGCGACCATTGCGCCCGCCGCTTTCAGTTCACCGGCGGTCACGGGCTTTTCGTCACGGGTATAGCCCACAATAATACGCGAGATTCGCGCTTTCAAATCGTTAATGTCGCTGGATAAACACAGGACCGCCATGACCTCGGACGCCACTGTGATGTCGAAACCATCTTCGCGCGGCACGCCGTTCACACGACCGCCGAGACCATCCGTGATATACCTAAGCTGCCGGTCGTTCATGTCCACAGCTCGTTTCCAGGTGACGCGCCGAGCGTCGATTTTTAGTTCATTGCCCTGATAAATATGATTATCCAACATAGCGGCTAATAGGTTATTGGCGGCACCGATGGCATGAAAGTCACCTGTAAAATGCAGATTAATATCCTCCATAGGCACCACCTGGGCGTAGCCACCGCCCGCCGCGCCGCCCTTAACACCGAATACCGGGCCAAGGGAAGGTTCGCGCAGCGCCACCACGGACTTTTTGCCAATCTTTCGCAGCCCATCCGCGAGTCCCACAGTTGTCGTGGTTTTACCTTCACCGGCAGGTGTGGGCGTGATGGCTGTGACAAGAATCAGCTTACCGTCAGGTTGATTGGACAGATCGTTTAGCAAATTATAGTCGATCTTGGCTTTATATTTGCCATACTGTTCTATGTATCGATCCGCAATCCCCGTCTTGGCGGCAATCTCGGTGATGGAATACAGCTTGGTATCTTGCGCAATTTCAATGTCAGTTTTATAAGACATATAATCATCAGAGTCCCTTCTTTTATATTACATTCTTTGAGTTATACA
>JAISRJ010000073.1 GCA_031273705.1 Clostridiales bacterium | reverse complement strand
TTAACAGTACAACTTCCTCGGATAAGTGGCGGAGAATCAATCGATACCAGTTTGCCAAAATTTACAGTACCTGGAACTTTGCCACTCTTATACTAATTGCCGTGTTCACCGCCGCTTACTTGTGGAAGTTGTCTCGTTAATGTGCCAAGTCACCCCGTAAAATCTTCCTCCTACCCTTGACACCGCTACCGAATGAATTTAGCTTCAGATATGGGTAATTGGAATAGGACAATTAAACTTGCAGTTACTAATCTTTCCATAATTACCAAAATAATCATAGACATTTAGCATATATGGGTGTATAGTAAATAGAGTTTATTAGAACACATGAATAAGGGCGGGAGCATAGGCGAAAGTATGGAAAAAATTAAAGTTGCAGTTTGGGGATTTGGCGCGATGGGTTCTGGCATCGCCAAGACAATTCTTAGTAAGAAGGGCATTGACATAGTAGGCGTATGTGACACCCGCCCTGAAAAAGTAGGCGTAAATGTTTATGAAACTCTTGGAATAGATAGCTCCAATCGTCCGGACAATCGTCCGGACAATCGTCCGGACAATCGTCCGGAACTGCTGGTTTCGCCGTCCATTGACGATATTGTTTCCGAGAGAAGTTGCGATATATGCGTTATCGCCACGGACTCATTCGTATTGGGTATTGTTGATAAAATAACTAAAGTCGTGTCATTGGGCATAAATGTAATAACCATCGCCGAAGAGATGTCGTACCCAAAGGCTAAATATCCGGAACTTGCGGCTAAGATAGATCAAGCCGCCAGGAGACATGGCGTGAGTGTTTTGGGTACGGGTATTAATCCGGGTTTTGTAATGGATTTGCTGGCAATCGCCCTTTCCGGAACTATGACGGACGTTAAAAAAGTAACTTGCAGACGAGTCAACAGCCTATCTCCGTTCGGTGTGGCTGTAATGCGTGAGCAGGGGGTTGGGCTGACTGTTGAGGATTTTAACAGTAAAATCCAAGAGGGCACCCTATCCGGTCATGTGGGTTTTGCGGAATCTATTCAAATGATCTCGGATGCCTTGGGGCTTGAGGTGGATAGTTTTGAGCAACAAATGTCTCCGCTGGTTACGAAAGTGGATAGAAAATCCGCGTATGGCAGCGCCGCCGCCGGAACTGTCGCCGGGGTTGATATGCGCGGTCAGGGAATAAGAGATGGCGAATTGATTATAAATATGGAACATCCTCAGCAAATTGAACCGGAGGAAGAGGGAATACATACCGGGGATTACATTGTTATAGAAGGAACACCGTCTGTCAGCATGAGTATTAACCCCGAGATAAGCGGAGGACTGGGCACAATCGCCATGTGTGTAAATTGTATTCCACATGTGATAAACGCCGCTCCCGGTCTTAAAACTATGATTGATATACCGGTTCCACGCGCGATTATGGGCGATTTTAGAGACTTAATCGACCCCGCGAAAAAGATTGTGTAATAGGGGGCTGTGGCTTGATTGATTCGTTAATAAGTAAAAATACATGGGTCTCTATAAAGAAAATAATATTGGAGCCGGAGCGGCGCACAAGCAGAATACCGGACGAAACAAAAGCGACGCCTTTTATAATGTGGGCAAAGGGCCGGTTGCAACGGGATTCGCAAATTGGTGATGAAGTCACTGTTATTACACGCACAGGCCGTTTAGAGTCAGGCGTTTTAGAGGAAGCTAATCCTCAATACATATTGAACTATGGCGATTTTATAGAAGAATTGCTTACAATCGGCGACGACGCAAGGGCAATTTTATTTGGTGACGGCAATGAGTAAGGATATAAGTTACGACGCGATTATGAGCCGCAGATCCGATATAGTAAAAGACTCGGCGGGCATAGATTTTGCGCGGTTTGAGCGCGGCGGCGTCGCGTTTGATTACGAGGCGATGCTGGCGGCTACCGGATATACACTGGATAAAGTAAGAGAAGTTCAATTTGAAGCGTCGGTCGGTAATACTCCGATTATAGAACTTAGGAATATTACGGCATTGGCTAGATTATTCGCAAAGCCCGGATATGGCGCGCGAATTTTTATTAAAGACGAAGCCGCCAATCCCTCTGGAAGTTTTAAAGACAGAAGAGCGGCGACCGCTGTTTATCACGCCAAACGCTCGGGATACAAGGGGGTTATAGCGGCTACCAGCGGAAACTTTGGCGCGGCTGTGGCATCTCAAGCCGCCGCCAAGGGCCTTAAATGTATAATAGTTCAGGAATGCTATGATTCCCGCAAAACAGGGCAGCCGGAAATTATTGAGAAAGCCCGTAAATGCGAGGCTTACGGCGCGGATGTAATTCAATGCACAGTTGGACCGGAGTTATTTTATCTGTCTCTTAAACTGCTGGAAGAAACCGGTTATTTTAGCGCTTCACTGTATTCGCCGTTCGGTGTGACGGGAATAGAGACTTTGGGTTTTGAAGTAGCTAATCAAATGAAGGTTATCGCCGGCGGATTTCCTGACACCGTGGTCTGCACAAACGCGGGCGGAGGGAATGTAACCGGTACGGCTCGCGGACTGGCGAAGGCCGGATGCAAGGCTGAAGTTATCGGCGCGTCGGTAAATCTTGCGGGTCTGCATATGGCTTCGGATACAAGTTTTAACAGAAAATCCTTTACGACCGGACATACCGGGTTTGGAGTACCGTTCGCGTCTTGGCCGGACAGATCGGACGTTCCGCGTTCGGCGGCGCGGCCTCTGCGATACCTGGACAGATATGTGACGGTAAGTCAAGGCGAAGTGTTTTATATGACCGAGCTGTTAGCAAATTTAGAAGGTCTTGAACGGGGACCGGCTGGGAACACTTCTTTGGCCGCGGCGTTTAGTATCGCTATGGAAAAGCCGGCCGATCACATAATCGTGGTTCAGGAGACGGAATATACCGGCGCCGGGAAGCATGTTCAACCGCAATTATCTTTCGCGAGAAGAAATGGGATAGAGGTTAAATTCGGAAATTCATCCGAAGAAATACCAGGTAAGAATATTATTCTTCCGGAATCCGCCGCCGGTATAAAGGCGATAGATTTGGATCTGGATCACATGCGCCAATCTTTGATTAGACACGCAAAGGAAACTTCTTCGGAACCGCTGTCTGATTTTGATATAGACTTCTTGGCGGAAGAAACAGGAACCACACCGGCGTTTGTTTACCAGAATTTGGGTTAGGAGACGTTGGATGAAAAGAATCGATGAGTTTTCGGAACGACGGAAACACTTACAATATATGGATGACGACCAACTGCGTGAGTATTTTTGGGAATTAACGCAAAAGGTGGTTGAGCCTTTATTGAAATTGGGATATGAGAACACCAGCCCGTCCATAGAACGGTCAGTGCTTCTTAGAATGGGTTTTTCTTCTATAGAGGCCAAACCGATTGTAGACGAGGCTCTAACCCGTGGTCTGTTATCTCATGGGGCTGGAAATATTGTCTACAAGCTTGCGAAGAGAGAAAGAATTGGGATTCGTGAGGCGGGGCTGGCACTTGCCAATGGTCAAAAATGGGATGAAGCCGTATCTTTGTTTAGCGAGGCGCTTTGATGAAACCTCTGGAGCCAAATAAAAAATTAGACATAGAACAGATTTTACAGGATCTTAAAGATTATCACCCTAAACGAAAAGGATGGGCTTGGCGAGAACCCGCGCCGAATTTAACATTGGGGCCTTTTACATATAAGGATGTTTCAAAACCACTGCCCGGAAAAAGTGTCCCGCTGATGTCGGCGCACAACTTTAATAATGTGGATCCACAGCCTTTGCCTGTAATAACAACGGAGATTGCATCCGGGCGATTTGAGGATGATATTCGCCGTATGCGAATGGCGGCGCATCATGGAGCGGATCACATAATGGTCATACGAACGGCGGGACAGTCGCACTTTGACGGGCTTATCGAAGGTTCTCCGCAAGGGGTCGGCGGTGTGCCTGTAACCCGAAAGCAAGTTAGGGCGCAAAGAAAAGCCCTGGATTTGATTGAAGAAGAGGTAGGCCGCCCGATAAATTATCATTCATATGTGTCCGGAGTCGCGGGACCGGAAGTGGCGGTGATGTTCGCCGAAGAGGGAGTAAACGGCTGTCATCAAGATCCTCAATACAATGTTATTTACAGAAATATCAATATGATTAGGTCGTTCGTGGACGCCTGCGAATCTAAGAAAATTATCGCCTGGGCGGGCATGGCTCAAATAGATGGGGCGCACAACGCAAACGCGACAGCCGCCCAGGCTTGGAAAGTCACGCCCGAATTAATGGCTCAACACGCGATAAACTCGCTTTTTTCAAGTAACGTGGGTGTGCTAAAGACAAATATTTGTCTTTCGACCGTGCCGCCGACTGCCACACCGGGGCCGTGTGTGTACATGGATTTGCCTTATGCCGTGGCGCTGCGCGAATTTTTCCGCGAGTACAGAATGCGTGCGCAGATGAACACAAAATATATAGAATCGTCGGCTCGCGACGCAACCGTAACGCACGTGTTGAATATGTTGGTGTCCAAACTTACCAGCGCGGACATTCAATCGACTATTACGCCGGACGAAGGGCGCAATGTTCCTTGGCACATATATAATATCGAAGCTTGTGACACCGCCAAGCAAACTCTTGTGGGCCTGGATGGCCTTATGGAAATGGTAGAGTTGAAGAAAGAAGGTCCGCTCCGCGATAATGCGCGTGAAATTCAAGAACGAGCCGTATTGTTTATGGAAGAGATTCTGGAAATAGGCGGCTATTTCTCGGCTGTGGAAGAAGGCTTCTTTGTAGATTCCGGATTTTATCCGGAAAGAGAGGACGACGGCATTCGCCGCGCTGTCGATGGGGGAGTAGGTGCCGGAACAGTTATAAAACGCGCCGCCGATTACATGGCACCGGTTACCGCGCATTATGGATATAACAATGTCGCCCAATATGATCCGAACGCTGTGGACGATCCGGCTTTATTAATCGGCGGATGTACATTTGAATGTCCTGATAAGATTATATTCATAGATGAGCTGGACGACACAGATAATGTCTATGTACGAATGGAAGAAAATAAACAATATCGGTCGGGCAAACTTATAAAGCCTGAAATGGAATGGATGGCAGACGGAGTAGTGCATGTAAATTTGTTCTTCCCCACTGACAGACGGATTGCCGAGGCTGCCGCTATCCAAGCCGGCAAACGGATGAACTTGACAGATGTCGCTGTTGTAAGCCGCGAAATAATGCAGGAGTCCGAAGGCACGCGAGTTGAAATTACCGGCAAGTTTCCCTTTGACATAGATGTGACTAAATTGGTTATTCCTCCGGAACCGGAGACGTTAAGCGACGAAGAGATAAAAGCGGATATTTCTCACAAGCCGATGACCGTAGTTTGCGCAACAGTGGGTGAAGATGAACATTCGGTTGGGTTAAGAGAGATTATAGACATAAAGCACGGCGGTATAGAGAAATACGGAATAAAAGTACATTATCTTGGCACATCCGTGCCGATCGAAAAACTGGTAGACGCCGCTATCGAAGTTAACGCGGACGCGATACTTGCGTCCACAATAATAAGTCACGACGACATACATTATAAAAATATCGCAAACATTGACAGGATAGCCAGGGAAAAAGGTGTGCGAGACAAACTGATATTTATCGCGGGCGGAACGCAGATTACTCCAGAAACCGCTGTCAAGAACGGGGCCGACGCCGGATTCGGAAGAGGGTGTAAGGGGGCGCATGTGGCTGCCTTCCTGGTAAAAAAGCGGAATTCTGTATGACTATAGACATTCTTGTCGCCGAGATAGGATCCACTACTACCGTTGTAAACGCGTTTGACGGTATTAATTCAAATAATCCGCGCTTTTTGGGGCAGGGGCAAGCGTTTACCACCGTTGAAAGTGATGGGGTTACTATCGGACTTGAAAGCGCGGTAAAAGCTCTGTCTGCCCGATTAAGCGCAAACAGTTTGAATTATGGAGAGATGCTTGCCACATCCAGCGCCGCCGGTGGGCTTAGGATGACAGTTCACGGTCTGGTTTATGATATGACCGTGCGGGCGGCTAAAGAAGCGGCTCTGGGCGCGGGCGCGAATTTGAAACTCGCGACGGCCGGATTTTTGAACCAGGATGATTTAGAAGCCATACAGCAAATAAATCCGAATTTGATCCTAATAGCCGGAGGTACCGATTACGGAGAAAAAGAAACCGCCTTAAAAAACTGCGAAACTCTTTCTGAAATAAATATTCGTCCACCTGTAATATACGCGGGTAATATCCAAAATCGCGCGTCGGTGAAGTCAATTTTACAATCGGCTGGTTTTCCGTGCTACCTTACGGATAATGTGTATCCGAGATTGGATGATTTGAATATAGAGCCGACCAGAAAAATAATTCAGGCTGTGTTTGAGGAACATATTACAAAGGCACCGGGCATGTCGCGTGTAAGAGACATGGTAAAGGGAACCATCATGCCGACTCCCGGCGCTGTAATGGAATGCGCAAGACAGCTATACTCTGAAATGGGGGATTTATTGGTGATTGATGTGGGCGGGGCTACGACAGACGTACATTCTGTCACCGAAGGCTCGGACGAAGTCGCGGCAATGCTGACTTCTCCGGAACCATTTGCAAAACGCACTGTTGAGGGCGATTTGGGTGTGTATGTAAACGCGGCCAATATTGTAGAACTTTTCGGAGAGCGACAGCTAAGTATTGACAGCGGTGTGGATGTTAAGGAAATTTTGCAAGGCATAAGCCCAATACCACAGACGGCGGAGCAATTCGCTTTTGCGGAGGCTCTTACATGGCGGGCGGCTTCGACTGCTTTAACACGTCACGCGGGCAAATTTCGATCTCTATTTACACCGTCCGGCAAGAAAACGATAGCCGAAGGAAAAGACTTAACACGCGTAAAGTATTTAATAGGTACTGGTGGGGCGTTAACACGCTTACCGGGCAGTGAGAATATACTGCGGCGCCTTCGCGACATAAATACGTCTAACGCTTTGCTTCTTCCCAAACGGGGGGTAATGACCGTTTTAAAAGACAATGATTATATAATGGCTTCGCTTGGAGCGCTGTCGGTTAAATACCCGCATAGCGCAATACATTTGATGAAAAAAAGCTTAATGCTGGATGTGCAATCATGAATGCGTATCCCAGAATTAGAATTGACTTGCGACAGATACAGCATAATACGGAGACTTTAAGTGATTTGCTGCATGGTTTTGGGATATCTATAGCGGCTGTGACGAAGTTGTTTTGCGCGGATGAGCGTATTGTTAAGGCGATTTGCTGTCAGTCTGTGGATTTTTTAGCGGATTCCAGATTGGAAAATATCGCAAGCTATCCCAAGAACGATATTAAGCGAATGTTATTGCGCGCGCCCGCTCCGGACATGGCTATGGAGGTGGTCGAATATTGTGACGTGAGTCTGAATTCCGAGGCGCTTACACTAAAAGCTTTATCAAAGGCGGCCCTGGACTCCAATAAAAATAAGCCCAAAAAACACGGTGTAATCTTAATGATTGATATGGGAGATTTGCGGGAAGGTATTTATTACGGCAATGTGAAGTCTATAACCGAAACCGTTGGCTTGGCGAGAGAGCTGGAAGGTATTGATCTGCTGGGCATAGGAGTTAACCTTACCTGTTACGGTTCGGTTATTCCGACAAGTCAGAATTTGAACGCGCTGTGTGACATTGCGCACGGTCTAAGACAACGTTTTGAAATCTCATTACCGATAATATCCGGTGGAAATTCCAGTTCGATGTATTTATTAAAAAAGGGACAAAACAGTCAAATGCCGCCCCAAATCTCGAACCTGCGTTTGGGTGAAATCATCGCCAGAGGTGTGGAAACCGCTTATGGGCGGCCGTTTGAAGGATTAAAGCAAGATCTGATTATTCTGGAAGCGCAACTGGTTGAAATTCAAAATAAACCTACTGTTCCCGAAGGCGAGATAGGTGTAAACGCTTTTGGAGAACGCCCGATATTTAAGAATAAAGGTAATCGGTTACGTGGAATAGTCTCGGTCGGCAGGCAGGATATTGATTGCGCGGGTATCGCTTGCTTGGATGAAGCTGTGAGCGTCGTCGGCGCAAGCTCGGATCATTTAATTGTTGATCTGACTGATTCAAAAAGATTGTATAACGTCGGAGACGTATTGGAGTTTTCTATGAACTACTCCGCGATATTAAGGGGTTTTACAAGTAAGTACGTAAAGCGTACCTATATTAATTAAGGCGGTATACCCGCCCACACAAGAGAGAGGGTTATTGTTATGAGGATAGGTTGTGTTAAAGAAATTAAAAAGTATGAATATCGTGTCGGTTTAACGCCTGACAATGTGAAGAGCTATATCGCGCACGGTCATTCCGTAGGCATCGAAACCGGAGCGGGAGAAGGCACGACATTCTCCGACAGTGATTACATCGCGGCCGGAGCGGAGATTTTACCGGATGCAAAAAGCGTATGGGATTCCTCGGATATGATTGTAAAGGTGAAGGAACCCTTAGAAGCGGAATATCCTCTCATGCGCGAGGATCAGATTGTTTATACATATTTGCATCTTGCGGCTAACCGCCCGCTGACAGACGCTCTGATTGATCGAAAGGTACGTGCGGTTGGTTATGAGACCATTCGCGGGGACGGGGGAGAACTGCCGCTGCTAAAACCCATGAGCGAAGTCGCGGGCCGTCTTAGTATTCAAGAAGGGGCCAAAAGCTTGGAGAGACCGTCGGGCGGCAGAGGTTTGCTTCTGGGCGGCGTTCCCGGTGTCAGACGTGGAAATGTTGTTATTATAGGGGGCGGCGTGGTCGGCACAAACGCCGCTAAAATGGCTGTTGGCATTGGCGCCAATGTTACTATTCTGGATAACAGTTTAAACAGGCTCGCGTATTTAGACGACATATTCGGCGCGCAAATCACAACGATTTTTAGCACGGAATCCTCTATCGAGCGGGCTTTAAAAGCCGCCGATCTGGTAATTGGGGCTGTCTTAATACCGGGTGCCGCGACTCCTAAGCTTATTAAGCGCGAACACCTTAAAGTTATGAAACCCGGCAGTGTAATTGTAGATGTGGCTGTTGATCAAGGTGGCTGCTGCGAGACCACACACGCCACATATCACGATGATCCCACATATGTTATTGACGGAGTTGTACATTACTGCGTGGCCAACATGCCCGGAGCCGTCGCGCTGACATCCACGCTGGCGCTGACTAACGCCACTCTTAGATATGGAATAGCCATAGCCGATAAGGGTCTTGAAGCCGCGTGCTTAGAAGATCCCGGGTTGTCGCTGGGCATTAATGTCTATAAAGGAATAGTAACATGCAAGGAAGTCGCGGAGGTCTTTGAATTAGCTTATTCTAATCCCTCTAAATTGTTTTAATAACTATTCAAGTCGCCGGAAGTTGTCGCACGCCAATCTTGAAAGGAGAGGACATTGTGGATTTTGTTAATACGTTGAATGGCTATCTTTGGGGTACTGTGTTTTTGATTCTGGTTATCGGACTGGCAATTTTTTACACAGTGGCGCTAAAATTTCCGCAAGTACGTCTGTTTAAAGAAATGATGGGATCCTTATCAAAAGGTAGAGCTTCTGAAAGCGGACTTACTCCGTTTCAAAGTTTTGCTATGGCGCTTGGCGGAAGAATTGGGACGGGTACTATCGCCGGCGTCGCGACGGCTATCGCGCTTGGCGGTCCCGGCGCTGTATTTTGGATGTGGATCTATGCCTTACTCGGAGTTCCCCTGGCAATTGTCGAGTCTTCTCTCGCTCAACTTTGGAAAGAAAGGATAGAGGGCGAGTATAAAGGCGGTCCCTCTTACTATCTTAGAAAAACTCCGCTGCCTTGGTTAGGGGCATATGTCGCCTACGCCGGTATAATAGGATACGGATTTACCGGTCCGGTAGTGCAATCTTTTACAATTACGGATTCTTTTGTAAACGCTTTTCACATTCCCGCAATTGTTACAGGCATAATATTGGCGGTATTGTTCGGTGTAATCGTTATCGGAGGTATGAGACGCATCGGATCTATTGCCGGATATGTTGTTCCGATAATGGCTATCGCGTATTTGGCGGTAACGATTGTTGTATTGTTAGTTAATATTACAAGAATTCCGTCAATGTTTGCGTTAATTTTTAAAAGCGCCTTTCATATGGAGGCAATGTACGCGGGTATCTTTGGAGCGGCTATCAATTGGGGTATCAGACGCGCTGTATATTCCAGCGAAGCCGGTATGGGCACAGGCGCGAACGCGGCGGCTTCGGCGGAGACTTCTCACCCCGTTAAACAAGGTCTGGCACAGGGGTTTTCCGTATACAACACCCTTATTGTATGCACTTGCACAGCTTTGATAATTCTTTGCACCGGAATGTACAATGTTTATGACGCCAGCTACGCTCCTATAGTAGAAAATCTTCCCGGCGTTGATGTCGGAGCCGGATATGTTCAGGCTGCAATCAATACAATAACCGGCAGCACTAACATAGGTTCTATATTTGTCGCAATAGCGACATTCTTCTTTGCTTTTACCACGCTGCTGTCGTTTGGATTTTATGCCGCGGTCGGATTGGCAATGGTATTTAAGAAAACAAAATACCTAAAGCAGATTATACTTGGAGTAACCATGTTGCAAATGGTTTCTATTATTCTGGGTGGAGTGTGGAAATCCGATCTTGCTTGGGCAATAGCTGACGTTGGAGTTGGGTCGGCCGCGTGGATAAACCTATTGGGTTTGCTTTGTTTGATTAAACCTATGTTAAAGTTGATGAAGGACTATGACAGGCAACGGGATAAAGGTCTTGATCCCGTCTATGATCCGGCTAACAACGATATCGGAGGTGACGAGCTTTGGACTGAAATTGTTGATAAGCATTATAAAGAGCGCAACGAAGCTAACAATGTGGCGACTAATACAAACAAGAAGGAACTTGGGCTGAAACTGTAGGGGCGCTCGCTGCGCGTTCTTGCCAAGTCAGAGTTGTGATAAAAGGGAGCTTAATAATGGATAAAAAAAATTTGGAATTGGTCACCGAACTGCGGCATGAACTTCATACGCACCCAGAATTAGCGGGCGAAGAAGTCTGGACGAAGCAAAGACTCATAGATTTTTTATCCGAACATACATCTTTAAAAATAGTTGATCGCGGCGCTTGGTTCTACGCGGTGTATCACTCGAACAGTGAGAATCCCAGAAGAATTGGTTTTAGAGCGGATTTTGACGCTCTGCCGATAGATGAAACCATATCTCTTCCATATGGCTCTTTATTTCCGGGGGTTGCCCATAAATGCGGGCACGATGGCCACAGCGCGACGCTTGTGGGGTTTGCTTTGGAAATTGATCAAACAGGGTCCGAAAATGACATATATTTTATCTTTCAGCATGGAGAGGAAGTAGGGCTTGGCGGTCCGGTGGCGTCTGTAATAATTGACGAGGAAAAGATCGAGGAAGTGTACGCCGGTCATAACGTGCCGTCTGTACCGGAAAATTTGATAGTTATTAGAGACGGTCCGATGTATTGCGCCTCTAAGGGTTTGCTCGTCTACTTTGAAGGGACGCCCTCCCACGCAAGCCAACCGGAAAACGGCTTAAACCCGGCTTTTGAGATAGCCGAAGTAATTCGCGCAATCCCAAGTTTAGCAGAGCCGAGTTTGTATAAAGGCCTTGTGCGCTGTACAATAATATGCGTAAAGATCGGGGAGGAAACCTTTGGAATCTCCGCGAGCAAAGGCACTTTGATGCTGACGATCCGCGCTCAATTTGAAGATGATATGGATCAATTGCAACTTGCTATCGAAAACGTATGTAAAGAGCAGGCGGCGATTAGGGGCTTAAAAGTTAGATTTGAAATACGTGAAGCATTCGCGGAGACAATAAATAATCCCGAAGCGGCGGCTAAAGTTCGTTCGGCGGCAGCTCGTATAGGTTTATCCGTTTATGAGTTGGAGGAGCCGATGAGGGGTTCGGAAGACTTCGGTTTTTTCACAAAGAAAACAAAAGGCGCCGGGTTTATGCTGGGTGCCGGAGATAGACCGCAAATACATACTGTTGAATATGATTTTAATGATAATATCATCGAAGTGGGTGTTGAGATTTTTAAGGAGCTTTCCCGTTGACATACTCTCCACAACCAAAGCCCGGCGGATTTACGCTATCAGTGTTACTCGTCGGCTTATACGACGGTCTTACGCGTCTCCCACGTGAATAGATGTCCCTACTTTATGTATGTTTCAGAGGTATTAAAATCTCTATCGTGATACGCGTCGTATTCGGTATAAAAAAAAGCGACTTGCGAAAATGGGCAAGTCGCTTTTTATGTGTGACTGGTAAGGTTTGCCTAAAGAATAGCTGATGCGGATGAAAAAAACTTTCCTCTCACTCCAACGACCTGAAAAGAGAGGATTATCTTCTATGCGGGTTGCTTTGCCAGGTTCATTGCCTCTTTCCAAGTGTCTCGGAATTCTCGCAGCATATTGCGGACTTCCTCCAGTATATTCAAGTCTTTCTTCATATTTGCTTCTACCAACCGACCATACATGTAGTCATATAAACTATTTAGATCATTTGAAATATTGTATTGAAAATCCAGAGTCATCTGAAACTCGCGAATAATATCTTCCACCTTCATTATTAATGTGTTAGACTTAACGTAATCCTTACTCTCTATCGCGGTCATTGCTTGATTTGCAAACTTTAACGCGCCCTCGTACAACATCAGGGTTAATTCTTCCTTGGACGCTGTCATTATAGAATTATCATTATATTTGTCATAAAGACTATTTGCCGCCAATATTTTCCTCTCCTTATATTACCCGCCTAAAGCGCGGTGGTTTACCTCTCTATATCATGGCCGCTGTCCACCAGAGCGAAAATATCATAGTGATACCCCTGGCTTAAACGACTGCCGTTTTTTGTTCGGCGTAATTTTAGTGATATGTCTTTTAATATTTCTGTAGCCCGTTCATTCATATGCTTGCCCAGACTTAATGTTTCCACCGCTTTAGAGGCAATCATCGCTTTTATA
Organism: Clostridiales bacterium; assembly: GCA_031273705.1. Lineage (GTDB taxonomy): Bacteria > Bacillota > Clostridia > Lachnospirales > WQUN01 > JAISGK01. The sequence goes on along the minus strand of JAISRJ010000073.1, from coordinate 6,004 downwards.
CTGTCGTTTTCAGGCGTGTGCTGAGCGCTGTCCAACTTTTTATCTAAAGCCCTAAGCTCTCGCATTAACTTATCGCTCTTGCGGGTATAATCAATAAACCGAGCCGGCGAGTCTTGTTCATCCAGGGATATATTTCTTGCCAGACTACACCACTGCTCTAATAACATCAGCTTTTCTTCCAGCAGTTTTTTTTCGGTCATACCGCCACCCCTATCCCAATTGTGATTGCAAATATGACATCTGGTTATTAGCCGCCGTTATAGCCTGTTCCATGCGAGAGAACATTTCATAATAGCTGGTCTCTTTGTTTTGCAAATATGTTAACATCTCTGCCATTTTATCATTTTGATCCTTTATTGTCTTATACATTGTGCTGGACATTTCTAATATGGAATCGCCTTTAATGCCGGCGCGATTTGTTATGGAACCGTTTGTACCTATTGCGTTATTAATAATATCATTCATGCGCTCGGCGATACCTTCAGTTCTAATCCTTGCGGGATCGGTGTATCCCGATTTGTAAGTAATGTCGGAAGATTTGGTAAACAAGTCGGCTATGTCCTCGCCACGCGTTTCTAAAGCCGTTCTTAGTTTTGTCTCGTCTATAATCAGTTTACCGCCGCTGGAATAATCGCCGGTCGTAATCCCAATTTCATATAGGCTGATTTTCGTGCCGTTCTCCAGTTCGACAGGTGTATATAACATGCTCCTAAGCGAGCTGTTTACCCCACGCAGCAGTTCATCGTTATTTAGCATACCTGTTTGGGCTTGCTTCTCCCAATTCTCAATGTCTCTGTCACTCATACTTTCTTTTTGCTCATCTGTGAGAGGCTCGTAATAATTATATGAATCCCTCTTGGGCCGGCTGGTATTTAGTTCCTTATTAAGGCCGTCAATCATATCATTATAGCCTTGGATGAAGCTCTTTATAAATTCCATCGTCCCAGCCACGTCTTTTTCAACGTTAATTGTAATGGGGCCTCCGTTGACGGGAGCGTTCGCGGCGTCGGATGTAATAGCGGTCAATTTCATATTAATACCGGCTATTTCAATATTGTTCGACTCTCGAGTAGTTTCTATTCCATTAAAGACAAATAACGCGTCCTGTGCTTCTTGAGTGCGGCTTAACCCCATGCTGCCCGTCAGAAAGCCATCGGTATCATCGTATATAATCGAATTAGCGGAACCTTCTGAGGTTGATTCTAAACGAAAACTCTCGTTTAGACTATCGAAGCTCATTTTAACGCCGATTTTTGCTTCGTTTACTTTATTCATCAATTCTTGAATGGTTTCATCTTCGCCAAAGGTAAAATTTATACCGTTTAACAAGAAATTAGTATCTCCGGAAATGCCAAACGCTTCTTTAAGCGTGGCGCTGACATCCAGCTTTGTCGAGTCGCCAGCGGTAAAACCAAAATCGCTTAGGACATTTGTCGCGCCCATTGTTTTGCTGCTGCTGTCAAACCCCAAAGCGTTCATTACGCCAGGGTTTCCGGAGGCGTCGCTGACAGTTACGTCATACGAAGTAGAGCCTACGTTAAATTTCAGCTCGCCGCCGACAAGAGTGGCTTTTAACCCGGAATCTATCTTATCAGCGTCAGCGGCTTCGGATATACCCTTGTTAATAGCGTTTACTAGATCTTCGGCGGTCATGCCGGTCGTAGTCTTGAATGTAATGGTCTTATCAACGCCGTTTTCATTTACCGTAAGCGAGTGCAAAGTCTCCGCGGGCGTAGGATTAGCAATTGGTGGATCAAAGAAGCTTAAAGATATACCGCCTGAACCTGTTACGGACGTGTCACGGGAGCCTCCGCCTTGAATTGTGGCTGTATGCCCTTTATTAGCGGTAATTTGCAGATTACCGCCGCCATCAATTGTGGCTTTTATCTTTGGCGTGGCCGCCCCACCGCCGATACTTTCCGAGCCAAATTGGGCGGTAAGTTTGGTTTGCAGCATGGTCTCAAAGTCTTGGGCCGGAGTTCCCGACGACTGTAACGCTTCAATATCTTCTTGACGGAATGTAATGGTTTTGGCGTTGCCGTCCAAGGCTATCCTTATACTGTCTCCTGCCTTGAGTTTTTGATAGGAAGCCGGGTCATTCCAATCCACACTGCTTTTTATTTCGCCTGTGGCGGAACCGGAAGCGCCGGAATAAACATCCGTCTGCGCAAGTTTTTTTACGTCCATAGTATATGAACCCGGTTCCGCGTTGCCGGAACTTATAATATTTACCGCCGAAGAATCGGCGCCGGAGGCATTCTTTACAGTATTGTTGTTTTTAAGGTAAGAGGACGCCAGACGAGCGCTGTTCGTGCCTACAAGGCTTAAGAAATTATTTGTGAATGATCTCATAACATCAGAGGTGTTTTGATAAGCCGTTTGTTTCCATAATGTCAATTGATTTTCCCTTTTTAGTTTATCCAGCTTTAGACCTTCCGCCTTCATCAAAGCGGTTACCATTGACTCGGTATCTATGCCGGATAATCCGGTATAACGCATTGTACTTGTATATACTGCCATTGTTTTCCCCCATTTCTGTTATACTGGTCGTCGTCAATATATCGGCAACATATAATAAATCATTAGTCAGTCAGATAATTTCTGGCCAGAATGGTAGTCGTTTCCGGTTTGATTAGTTTAGCCATATAGACGGTTTCCTCATTTGCGACAAAATCATGCCGTTTGTAGAACTCATATGCCTTTACATTCTTGCTTGTGAACAGGTACATAGCTTTTATTCCGCGATTTCTTAACAGGTTCTCTACTTCGGTCAAAAAAAAGGAACCTATACCCATATGTTGATTCTCGCCATCTATAAAAAGTTCGTTGATTTTATAGCCGGGCGTCATAAAGTGTTCCTCGATTTGACCCAAACACATACCAGCTATTTCGTTATTGCGTAGCAGTACATATCCTAAAAAATGAGGTGTCTGTTCCATGTCTGTAAAGTAGGCAACAGAGTGTTCTTCGGTCATCCAATCATAATTGAACGGCTCATTTTGATAAATAGAAAAAAACATTTTGGCGGCGGCATCTTTATATTGGCCGCCATATTCTACGACCGAAAATTGACTTGTCATAGCAAACTCCTTTCAATAACGCTTATTGAATATTATTAGCGGATTTATTCGGTTTTAGGCGTAAAATAAAAAAACAACCGCCAGAATCTAATGGCAATTGTTTTAAGATATACACTATGGGCTTTCCGAGTTAAGCAAATAGAGAATCATATCGGGAATTTTTTTCAAAGGCAGTACAAAATCTAATCCACCCATTTCACGAGCGGCTTTTGGCATACCGTAGACTACGCAGGTTTCTTCATTTTGCCCAATCGTTTTAGCGCCTTTATCCCGCATCTGTTTTATACCGACCGCGCCGTCCACACCCATACCGGTTAGGATGATACCGATTGCCATCTTGCCCATAGTATTCGCGACAGAATTAAACAGTATATCGGCGGCGGGCATTACTCCATGAATCCGCTTTCCCACAAAGCATTCTGATATAAGATAACCGGTACGCCAATTGACTTTCATATGAAGATCCGCGGGGGCAATCAACGCCAATCCACGTTTTAGCATATCTCCGTTTGCGGCTTCTTTAACTTGAATATTGCAGACTTGATCCAAGTGCTGAGCGAAAACATTTGTAAATCCCGCTTTTATATGCTGAACAATTACTATAGGCGCAATATCTTTGGGTAGTGATTTTAAAATCTCCTCAATCGCGTCGGTTCCGCCTGTAGAAGCGGCTATCGCGATGACTTTGCAGTTATCGTTTTTTTTAACCGATCCGGAAAAGGATTCCGGAATATACGGCAATTCTATCATAAGCAGCACGGCTCCAAAAGGCATATGTAATTATCATACCATTTGCGTGAAGTTTTTATTCTTTTCAGACAAAAGATGAAATCTTAACGCAATAACGGTTTACGGCGCTTGGATTTTTCATAGGCGATAAAGCGAAAACACGCGAGATCCTTGCTTTGTTCCGCGGAAGCGCCCAGCGGCGCGACATATGTGCCGCTCCCGATCACACTGTACACAACTCCCTTGCTTTCCAGATATTTGTAGGCGTTTATAACCGTATCATTATTAATACGTAGAGAGCGAGCCATAGTGCGGATTGGAGGGAGCTTTTTATGAGGTTTTAAAAGGCCGGTTTCTATCAATTCGCAAAGAGCATCCCCCAATTGGCGATATACGGGCGCACCAGAATGTTTGTTTAGTTGAATCCATCCAAAATTTTTCATCAGATTTTAGCGCGGTAGACTCCCGTCTCAGACGGGGGTGGAATGCGCATTCTCCTTTCGGTGAGCATTGGCATCGCTTTTAGCTATTAATTGTAGTTTTGTATAACGAATTCCAGCGGATAGTTCACCGCCGTCCATAGTTCTAGCGTAAACGCACGTGACCCTATCTTTAATAATATTTGACACGGCCCAATTTTATGTGTATACTGATTCTTGTCCGTGCTAGCCGGGGAGTCAGCGGATCCCTGTACTCGCAATCCGCTACAGCGAGGGTGACGCCCGCCCTAGGCTCCTTTTCTGTGAAGTCTGTTCCCGATAAGCGATGTTGACGGCTGAGTCTCGCGCAATAGATGTTTGTGAACCGTGTTAGGTCCGGAAGGAAGCAGCACTAAACAAAATAATCTATGTGCCGCGAGGGCGCTTGGTCTGAGTTGGCTGGCGGGGGTACGTTTGGAGCGAAATGTCAACGGCGTGGCGCACGGACATAAATTTTTTCTTGACAATTTGTTCACGAGTATATATAATGTGCTTCGTTGTGACATTATCTAGTTCGCCCAGGTAGCTCAGTTGGTAGAGCAGAGGACTGAAAATCCTCGTGTGGGGGGTTCGATTCCGTCCCTGGGCATTGATATTTAACCAGAATTGCCTAGAAGCCGTCAGACTCATGGCGGCGAGAAGTATGTCACAGCTTTGGTAAACTGCTATATTATTCGCAGGTGTAGTTCAGTGGTAGAACACCAGCCTTCCAAGCTGGTCATGTGGGTCCGATTCCCATCACCTGCTGTAAAAAATAACCCCCCGTAAAGCTTGTAATATAAGGCTTTACAGGGGGTTATTTTGTTGCGGTCAAAGTACAATAAAAGCAAAGTAATAGGTAATGCTTGCGGTATAACCCTCTAACTAAGCAATTTTGGAATGAGTCACTCGGGGCTCGAACCCGAGACAACTGGATTAAAAGTCCAGTGCTCTACCAACTGAGCTAGTGACCCAAAGGTGGATAATGGGGCTTGAACCCACGACATCCAGAACCACAATCTGGCGCTCTGCCAATTGAGCTATACCCACCAAGGTATGAAACGTATTATAATACGCGTATTGCTTCGTGTCAAGTCAAGAAAATCGTTGAACAGGGCAACAGCATTTACTTTTTTGGAAAAACCAGAGAAGCAAGAGTAGAAAGATTCAAGGCGGCACGACGCATTTTTTTACGCAAGCCAATTCTGCCAAGATCAGCTTTTTTTAATAATGAAAGTGAAGTTTTGCGCAGAATATTCATATTTAGTGGAGAATTGTCTTTACGAGCTTTTGCAGAATCTTCTCTAAAAACAACATCCAGACACCAATGAAGTTGATTCTCAATTGACCAGTGTTTCCGAACGGCATAGGCAAAGTCTTTTATATCAGTTAATGACGTGATGAAATAACGCATATCAGAATGGCGCTCACTCTTAATATCTACTGTGGAGCGAACCATACCTATTGCGTTAATATTTGACCATTCGGATTTCTGATTTAACCAACGGATGTCAGTTTCCAGGAAGAATTCTCTCTTTTCAACGCGTCCATGCCCTTTTTCTTTTGTCTCAACTTTTTCGGCTTTTTCGGTTGCCGCGGCAAAATCTGTAAAATATAATTCAACATCTTCGCGCAGAGTTCCTTGATTACCTTTCAATCCAATCAGGTAATCAGCTTTCTTTTCGGTTATTTTTGCGACTATTGATTTTTGGCGGCTAATAGCGTCAGCTGTGATTA
>JAISRJ010000294.1 GCA_031273705.1 Clostridiales bacterium | reverse complement strand
TTGTAACTCGTCCCGCGCTGTCATAATCTTCAACGACAATACTGTCACTAGTTTTGGTAGTTCTTGAAGACGGAATATTTGAATTGTCGTTGTAGTTGAATGTTACCATTTCTTCTGTATTTTCACCTGTTTGTACTCTAAATTCAACTACACGTCCCAGGTTATCAAAAGTCGAAGTTCTGGTTGTGTCTCCATCATATTGGTGCGCAACACCTCGCAATTCAGTTCCGTCTTCATCTATATATGAGTCATATATCAGGTTTCCATCAGCATTTATAAGTTGTTGGCGTTCAACGGCTCCTGCTATGTTTGACGGTGTAATAACTACCTGACCGTCTGTTATTGCATCAGGGTTTGTCGGTCTATTCAGGGCAGTAATATCATCTACAGGGATAACAACTGACGAATAATTTCCTGCAATACCAGTATTCGGATGGTTTTGATTTATTCTGTTTTGAGAGGATAAAAAATACCGTACTTCCGTAATATTATCTTCATCATCATAAGTATATTTAACAGCGTCCGCAGCTCCTTCGGAAGTTCCGTCAGCAATTATAATGCTTTCTGTTACCGAATTTGCATTTTCGGTTAATATACTTTCATTTATATTATAAATTCCGTCGCCATTATCATCATAATGAACATGGGCAAGTTTGCTGCTATCTTCGATTAATGAATTTATATAATCAATACTTATTTCCTCAGACATATCAATCGGTGTTTCAAATTTATAATGCTCTGCTACTTGGTCAGCAGTGTCTGCTGTCTCAGTATTCTGAGCTATTTTTGTAATTGATACCAGTTGTCCTGCTTCATTATAAGAAAGATTATATCCTATATCAAGCTGCCCACTGTCAGAGTTAAACTCTCTTAAGGAAGTCAATCTGTCTTGGTCATCTTGTATTTGTTCAAATATTTTCGTTCCATTTGAGAATTCTGTATAGGTGAGAATATTATTATCGTCACTGTTGGCTTCGTTATGCAGTATCGTAAACTCTTTGTTTTCTCCCCTGACAACAGTATAATTTTTGCCGTCAAGACTAAATTCTCCATCAGCAGTTTTTTGGGTGACTTTTACGAAATTTTGAAAATCATCAAAATCCTCTTGAGTTTTATCTTGCCCGAAAACTTTTTTAAAGTCATCAAAATCAAAATCGCCATCTTTGCCGGCTGTTTGATGAATAAATTCTCTGATTTCCGCAGTGTCAATAAAACCATCGCCTGCGCTACCTCCTGAAAACCATTTGTTATCAATACCGCCTCGTCCGTCATTTGCTCTGCCGTAACTATCAATTTTACTAAAGTCTATACGTGTGCCAAAAATGCTGCTTAATGCATTCGTATCAAATTTACGATAATTTCCGGCACCGGCTTGTAATATTCCGGTCATGGTGCCATCTGTATTTTTAACTTTTAATACTCTATCAATACCCATTTATACTCTTTCTCTTGTATTACTAACGCTCTAATGGGCCTTGGCTACCTAATAGGAGGAGTCCAACCAAAGCCTAAGAATACATTACTTGTTAGTCCGTCTTTTGAAACATTATTCAAATCCAGGTTAAGACCGGCACTGAGTATACCTCTAAAACCGCTATCACCAAACCCTTGTTCAACCTGACCGCCGAATTTCATATAGCCGGTGCCGCCATCGGAGGATGTTGAATATGTTGTGTCACCGGCAGTTGCAGTATTCCAGAAGTTAGAATTACCGTATCCTGCATAACCCGTAAAAAGCGTTGAATCAGTAGGACTGTAGCTCACATTTATCTGGCCTTCATAAGTTATACCCTGTTGTGTGCTGCTTGTGTCACTATCGCCAAAATCTCCTAAAGTGTCCCAATGTCTGACACCATACAATGCTTTGCCGCTCAAACCGATGCTCACAGTATCTGAAGCCGCTACATTGAAGTCGAGCCCTCCGCCTGCAAGAAAAGTTCCGTTTGTGTTCATTCCGACACTTACTTTACCATCTAATTCAACCCTTTCGGTGCGGAGTAGTGCCTGGTTCAATTTGAGATTAAAGCTGGCTCCAGTGGTCTCACCGAAAGTTTGTCCATAGCTCAGACCTAATACTGTTCTGTCAGTAATACTCCAGTCAACTTCTGCTATTGTATCAGATGTTCGCAGTGCGTTATATACCTCCATGCCATTCACTGCTTCTTGTGCTGCTTTTTCTGCCTTGAGTTGGTCCTCAGCCTTCGCCTTTGCCGCTTCAAAGTCTTTGGACGCGTCAAGCTTTGCGTCAGTATAGTCAGTTTCAACCGCTTGCAATTTACTTTCGGCACCAGTTACTTCGCCTTGCTTTATCTGATATTCCCCATATTGTTCGTCACTAATAATTAAATCATTGTCCTCGTTTTCAGGATCTTCTACTATGTAGAGTCCGTACTGCTGGGCAATATACTCTACTGAAGATTCATCAACCTCCGTATTAGGGTTATCTGTTGCATACTTTGAAATGGTATCCAACGCACCTCGGATTTCGGCATCTATTAGTGTTACTTCGCTTAAAAATTTACTCAGCTCGTCTTGAGCAGCTCTCACTCCTGACTCGGCAATAGGCTTCTGGGCATTGTATATTTTCCCTGCATCCCCAACAGTAGTATTATATTTCGTTTGAGCTGCACTGTTTGCTTCACCATAAGCTGTACTTGATTCTTCCGCCCATGCTCTCAATTGTTCATCAGAAGCTACCGGAACAGTACCTTTTAGCTGATTACCCCCATTGTATCCGACTCTAAAATCTAATACCCTGTTACGCCCTAAACCTAACATGCGTCCTATGTCGCGACTGCTTGATGCTGTACTATCTACGGCTGGAGGGTCTGTTTGTTCAAACACACTGTTGCTCGAGCTGTCTTCGGCGTTACTTCTGTTATTATTAGTAACACTGCCGTCCCTGCCAATAACTCTTATTCTGCTTCTTGTGTTTACTGTGTCGTCTACGTCTGCCATTATAACCTCGTTTCTTTCTGAATACAACAAAGTTGCATTCTCTCTAGTAATATCTATATAGGTTATAAAACGGTTTTTAATTTCAAAAATTCACACGTAGCCCCATATCATATCATATCATATCATATAGGGGATTATAGCAACTTTTGCAATAGTTTGAAAATTTATTTTACAATTTGTAACATGGCAATTTCTGTGCGCAAAAAACGTTTAAATAGAAAAGGGGAAATATGTGATTAATACAGGTTGGACATACGATGTTGACGTGCTTGCGCAAAACAGTATAATTGACTATGACGCGGCAGCGTATTTACTGAACACTCCGGCGCGCTTTGCCGGCCCCAATCCGGCTGCCATCCCGCCGCTTATGCCGCAAAAATCCGACCAATTCGTGCGCTCAAACCCGCAACAAAAAATACCGACCTGGAAAAAAGTTCTCACCGCCGGACTCGTCGCAGCGCTCGCTATATTTGGCGTAAAAAAAGTATTTAAAATTTAATTAAAAAAAGCCTTGACAAAAACCCAATTCCATGATATAAATATATTGGGGTAAATGTATATTTATAAGTCTTGCCAATCTGGTAAGGCTTTTTGTTTTAATCTTCGTCCAGTGAAAGCACTGCCATAAACGCTTCTTGCGGAACCTCAACGCGGCCGATAGATTTCATGCGTTTTTTACCTTTTTTCTGTTTTTCCAAAAGTTTGCGCTTCCGGCTGATGTCGCCGCCGTAACACTTATCCAAAACGTTTTTGCGCATGGCTTTAATATTGGTCCGCGCAATCACGCGCCCGCCAATCGCAGCCTGTATCGGCACCTCAAACATCTGCCGCGGGATGATTTCTTTTAACTTCTCGGTCAGCTTTTGCCCGATATAAAACGCGCTTTGCTCATGACAAATTACCGAAAGCGCATCCACAACCTCGTTTGCAAGTAAAATATCCAGCTTCACGAGTTTTGAGCGCTTGTACTCGCTGAATTCGTAATCCATGCTCGCATAACCCTTGGAACGCGACTTCAATTGGTCGTAAAAGTCTGTTATGACTTCGCTTAACGGGATTTCGTATTCCAGGTTCGCACGGATTTTGTCAATGTATGACATATTAATAAAAATGCCGCGCTTAGTTTGCGACAGGTCCATAAGCGTGCCCACATAATCATTTGGCGTGATTATAGAGACTTTAACATACGGTTCTTCGATGTAATCGCGCACATTCGCGGGCGGAAGGTTGGCCGGGTTGTCGATTTCGACCATCTCGCCGTTAGTTTTGTAAACCTTATAAACAACCGACGGCGCTGTTGTGACAAGTGAAAGGTCGTATTCGCGCTCTAAGCGCTCCTGAGCGATTTCCATGTGGAGCATGCCCAAAAACCCACAACGGAACCCAAACCCAAGCGCGGACGACGTTTCCGGCTCGAATGTGATGCTGCTGTCGTTGAGTTTAAGTTTTTCTAAAGCTTCTTTAAGGTCGTGATATTCGTCGTTGTCGACCGGATAAAGCCCGGAAAACACCATGGGCAAGGCTTCTTTGTAGCCAGAAAGCGGCTCGCTTGCCGGCGTTGCAATGCTCGTAATCGTGTCACCCACAAACCGCGTTAA
>JAISRJ010000072.1 GCA_031273705.1 Clostridiales bacterium | reverse complement strand
ATTTTTTTGAAAACAATGGGATCTCCGGATATCAAGCAAATCGACGGTATAGGCGGCACGGTCAGTTCAACCAGTAAAGTTGCAGTAATTTCTCCGTCAAAATTGCCAAATACTGATGTTGATTATGATTTTTTCCAAGTAGACATTTTAATCCCTAATGTGGATAACAGTGCCAACTGTGGCAATCTATTGGCTGCGGTAGGTAATTTTGCAATAGAGGAGGGGCTGGTCGAACCAAAAGAACCTGAAACTGTTGTGCGGGTTTTCAATACAAATACAAAAAAAATCATTGAGTTGCATGTTCAGGTTAAAGATGGCAAACCGTGTGTGGAAGGCGATACTCATATTGGAGGAGTGCCGGGAACGGGGGCTCCTATTGACGTCTATTTTGTTAACCCGTCCGGTTCAAAAACCGGAAAATTGTTTCCGACGGGAAAATCCATGGAAGTCTTGGATGTCCCTGGGTACCCTCCCACTGAGGTAACTATCGTCGATTGTGCTAACCCAAATGTACTAATACCTGCCTCGGCGCTTGGAATAAAAGGCATCGAATTGGTTGAGCTGAACAATAATAAGCAAGTAATGCAATTTATCGAGACTGTACGAGGTGTTGCTGCTATGAAACTAGGGTTTGTCTCCAAATGGCAGGACGCTTGTATGGAATCTACATCTATCCCCAAGGTAGCCATTATTTCGCAGTCGCAGGATTACGTAGATATGGATGGCAACCATGTTTTAGCAGAAGATTTCGACGTTTGCACTCGCGCCATCTCAGTTGGTAGTCTGCATAAGGCTATACCATTGACCCTCGCTGCCGCCGTTGGAGCTACAGTTAAACAGGAAGGAACTATTATTCATAAAATTATGAAAAAAAGAAAAAATATACACCGTGATGTAATACGCCTTGGTCATGCAAGCGGTGTAATCGAAATCAAGGTCGTTATGGATAAAGACACGATCATAAAGGTTGGGGTTGTGCGCACCGCAAGGCGCATCATGGATGGGTATATTTATATCCGATGAATTTTTGGTATTTGTATTGAATAGATTCGAACCCTAATGCATTATATAAAATGCAATTTTTAAAACTGTGACATGACACAAAAAAGACTCGAATAATAAAGGTGATTTGGTATGAATCAAATGAATGAAAATCTACAGGAATCATCATATGTTGTATGGAATCCGTCTGATGAAAATGGAGCGGTACGTTTTGCTTCATGTGATTTTCGTGATGGCCAACAATCTTTGATTGCCACTCGTATGCGAACAGAAGACATGATTCCGATTTTGGAAGAAATGGATGCTTTTGGTTTTGAGTGTATTGAGATGTGGGGTGGAGCTACATTCGACTCATGTATCCGTTATCTGGACGAAGATCCCTGGGATCGTGTCCGCACGTTTAAAAAATATGTCAGGAAAACTCCACTCCGAATGTTGCTGCGAGGGCAAAACTTGCTTGGTTACACCCCTTATCCTGATGATGTAGTCGAACAATTTATTCTCACGTCTGCAAAGGCTGGGATTGATATATTTTTGACTTTTGACGGGCTTAACGACATACGTAACTGCGAAACCGCCGCAAGGGCGGCATTAAAAGCAGGAAAACGCGTAGAAGGAAATATTCAATTTACTTCAAGCCCGGTTCATACTATGGAATCTTTTGTACAGACCGCCTGCGATTACATCAGTATCGGAGCTACTGCAGTACACTTAGAGGATATGGGTGGAATGATTGATCCCATTACAGCCGCTCAAACTGTGGCAGCTATCAAAAAAACTGTAAACGTGCCGGTTCATTACCATGCGCATTGCACGAGCGGCATGACCGAAATAACCTACTGGGAAGTCATAAAAGCAGGAGCAGATGTGGTTGATGTAGATGTTTCGGCATTTGCACTGAGCACTAGCCACCCTTCTGCGGAGAGCATCATAGCAGCGCTGAAAAACACGCCGCGCGACACAAAACTCGACTATAATAAACTTGCGAATATCAATCGACACCTCTTGGAAGTCCGCAAAAAATACAGAGAGTTTGAACCAAATCTGTTAGGAGTAGATATTAATGTGGTTAAACACCAAATTCCGGGTGGAATGCGCTCTAACCTTGAGAGGCAACTTTCAGAGATAGACGCTCTGAATCGGCTTGAAGAGGTTCTGGAAGAAGTGGTTAGAGTTAGAAAAGATTTTGGTTATCCGCCACTCGGTACCCCTTTCTCTCAAATGTGCGGTGCGCAAGCAACAATGAATGTTATTACTGGAGAAAGATATCGCATGATTCCCAAAGAAACTCAGGCCTATGTCAGAGGAAAGTACGGAAGGATTCCGGGTCCTGTCAATGAAGAACTAAAGCGCAAAGTACTCAAAGATGGGGAAGATCCTATTGACTGTCGTCCTGCCGATTTGATTGAACCTGGAATGGGAAGGCTGAAAAAGGAGATTGCGGGTATTGCTCGAAACGATGAAGATGTTTTGACATATGCGCTGTTTCCAACAATAGGTTTGAAATTCCTCGAACGTAAATACAAATAGCCGTGACATCACTGCTCTGACAAAATAACGTAAGCTTAAGCTGAGGAATCCATTATTTCTCTGTAATAATTATTTATAGTTCAAAGAGAGACAGGTGTCGAAACAATGGCGATGACAATAGCTGAGAAGATTTTGGCATCACATTCGGGGGCTTCCAAAGTGAGTGCCGGCGAGTACGTAACAGCAAAAATTGATCAGGTTTGTATAAAATATTCAATCCTCGACATTCCCAAGCAGATGGAAGAAGCGGGCATTCTCGGGGGATTGACTTCAGTTTGGGACAAGGAAAAAGTAATGGTAATACTTGATTATTGGGCTCCAGCAGTGGATCGCAATGTAAAGGTTGCCCAAAATCATGTCGATACGCGCCAGTTAGTTAAAAAGCTTGGTCTTCCGCATTTTTACGATGTTAGGTCAGGCATTTGCCATCAAGTAATGATGAACAAGGGATTTGTATACCCGGGAGCTCTCATTGTTGCAACTGATTCCCACACTCCAACATATGGAAGTCTAAATTGCGCGGGAACAGGTATAGGTGAGGCGGAAATGGCGTGGGTCCTTACTTTTGGCGAACTCTGGTTTCGCGTTCCTGAGACGGTCAAGGTCATGGTAAATGGTCAGCTTGCTCCGAATGTCATGGGTAAAGATATTTTTCTTCATATTTCAGGACGGTATGGAATGGATTTTGCCCAGTATAAGTCTATTGAGTGGACAGGAACTGCTGTTGATGCCATGAGCCTTGATAGCCGAACTTGCATTGCCAACCAGTCAGTCGAAATAGGAGCTAAGTTCAGTCTTTTCGAAGCGGATCAGAAAGTGTTTGACTATTTGAAAAAAAGAACTTGTCACGCATTATTACCAGTGACACCTGATCCCGATGCCATATATGAAAAAGAAATATTCGTCGAAGGCGAAAAAATCGTACCCATGGTGGCAGAACCTCACAGTATGGGGGTAACCAATCCAGCGACATATTACAATAACATCAAGATAAATCAGGCCAATATTGGTGGTTGTGCCGCCGGAAGATTGGAAGATATCAAAATAGCGGCAAAAATTTTAAAAGGTAAAAAGATTCATAAAGAAGTGAGATGTATTTTAGGCGCGGCGGATTGGGAA